>CAYYXU010000001.1:0-50709 GCA_964475645.1 uncultured bacterium
TATCTACAAATGCTGCCTGCATTCCTGGTAGTACATTTTCAACAACTCCTCTATACACATTCCCGACCATCCGATGTTTATCTTGTTTTTCTATATAAACCTCTACCAATTGACCATCCTCAAGGATAGCAATACGGGTTTCACCCAAACTTTCATTGATATAGATTTCTTTTTTCATATTTTCACCTTTATCCATTTATTTCCGGTAGATAATAAATATCTGCACGGCCCAGTTAGCCCATTTTGACAGGCGAACCAGCTATCTTTATTTTTAAGGTGATGGGATTCTAGTAGAAAGGAACGGGTTTTTTCCCGTTGAAAAAACTTTACTAAATATTTTTAATTATGTTAAAAATTCTTTTTTTTGGTTTAAAATCCACTAGAAACTATCACCAAGAGATAACCTACCTTATATTCTAACGCTCCGCAAGTGTTATTATTATCAGCACTTATTTGTTTGAAAACTCACGATTATAGACTAATATTTGAAATAATAATATTGAATAGTCGTGATTTGCACCATATTGCCGCGACAGTAAAAAACGTTGCTAAAAAGGTTATAGACCCCGAATAGTAGCGGGGTTTTTTTATTATGAGTAAAATAAAAGACATATTCAAAGATCGAATTCTTCTTCTAGATGGAGCAATGGGAACTATGGTTCAATCGTACAACCTGGTTGAGAAAGATTTCCGAGGAGATCGGTTTAAAAATATTACGAGGGATCTTAAAGGGAACAACGATCTGCTCTGCCTGACACGTCCTGATGTAGTACGGGAGATCCATAAGGAATATTTCAATGCTGGCGCAGACATTGTGGAAACCAATACCTTTAATGCAAATGCCATTTCTCAAGAGGATTATGGTACGGAAAAATTGGCTTATGAAATCAATTTCGAAGCAGCCAAGATCGCAAAATCAACTGCAGCATTATTTTCTGATAAACCTAGGTTTGTAGCCGGCGCAATGGGGCCCACAAATCGAACCGCTTCATTGAGTCCCAGTGTTAATGATCCAGGTTTCCGGAATATAAACTTTAATGAACTCAAAGATGCCTATAACGAACAGGCGAGAGGGCTTTTGAAAGGTGGTGTGGATCTTTTCCTGATAGAAACGGTTTTTGATACCTTGAACTGCAAAGCCGCCTTGTATGCCGTTCATGAATTACTTGAAAAACAAAGCAAAGATATACCAATCCTCGTATCGGGGACCATAACTGATGCCAGCGGCCGGACTCTTTCAGGACAGACGGTGGAGGCTTTTTGGTATTCTATTCGCCACGCAAACCTGACTGCTGTAGGGCTCAATTGCGCATTGGGTGCAGAGCAGATCCGCCCCTGGTTGGACGAGCTTTCTGCCATCGCGGACACATACGCCTTTGTATACCCTAATGCAGGTTTGCCAAATGAATTTGGGGAATATGATGAAACGCCTGAGGCCATGGCAGTTGTTATTAAAGAATTTGCTGAGAGTGGACTAGTAAATCTAGTGGGCGGTTGTTGTGGTACTACGCCGGATCATATCAAAGCCATTGCTGAAGTAGTAGAGGGCGTAGAGCCGAGAAAAATCCCGAAAATAGATTCCTTGACCAAATTAAGTGGTCTAGAACCAATTACCATAAGGCCCGACAGCAATTTTGTAAACGTGGGCGAACGGACCAACGTTACCGGTTCAGCCCGCTTCCGACGCTTGATTAAAGAAGATAATTACGAGGAAGCCCTAGCGGTAGCTAAGCAACAGATCGAGAACGGGGCCCAGGTAATTGATGTAAATATGGACGAAGGATTACTTGATTCTGAGACAGCAATGGAAACCTTTTTACGGATGATCGCTTCTGAACCAGATATTGCAAAAGTGCCTGTCATGATAGACTCATCCAAATGGTCAGTCCTTGAAAAAGGATTAAAGAATTTGCAGGGGAAGGGAATCGTTAATTCCATTTCCATGAAGGAAGGGGTTGAAGAATTCAAACGCCAAGCCAACACGATCAAAAAATATGGCGCGGCAGTAATTGTAATGGCATTCGATGAGAACGGTCAAGCCGATACATACGACCGGAAAGTGAATATCTGTACTCGAGCCTACAATATTCTAACGGAGGAGATTGGATTTCCGCCGGAAGACATAATTTTTGATCCCAATATTTTTGCTGTGGCCACTGGCATTGAAGAACACAATGAATATGCCAAAGCGTTCATAGACGCAACCCAAACCATTAAAAAGACCCTGCCCAGTGTTCACATCAGCGGCGGTGTGTCTAACCTTTCTTTTTCCTTCCGGGGGAATGACGGTGTGCGGGAAGCTATGAATTCTGCTTTTCTTTACCATGCAGTCCAAGCAGGGATGGATATGGGTATTGTCAATGCGGGCCAGCTGGCGGTGTATGATGATATTGATCAAGATTTAAGGGAACGAGTGGAAGATGTGCTTTTCAATCGAAGGGATGATGCCACGGAACGACTGGTGGATATTGCCGAAAAACATAAAGGCGTCAAAAGATCTCAGGAAAAAGATTTATCATGGCGGGAAAAATCCGTATCGAAGCGTTTAAGCTATGCCTTAGTGGAAGGAATCGTTGATTTTATCAAAGATGACACGGAAGAGGCCCGCCAGCAGGTCAATAGACCAATTGAGGTCATTGAGGGTCCACTAATGGATGGGATGAATGTGGTGGGAGACCTTTTTGGCGCAGGGAAAATGTTCCTACCCCAGGTAGTAAAATCTGCTCGTGTTATGAAAAAGGCTGTGTCCTATTTGCTACCTTACATCGAAAAGGAAAAAGATGAAATTGGTGTCACGGATAAATCTAATGGAAAGATCGTTGTGGCAACGGTAAAGGGCGATGTTCATGATATTGGTAAAAATATTGTAGGTGTAGTATTGGGCTGCAATGGATATGATGTTATTGACTTAGGGGTGATGGTAACATCAGACAAGATTTTATCCACCGCACGTGATGAAGGAGCGGATATCATTGGCCTTTCAGGACTGATTACTCCCAGCCTCGATGAGATGGTCCACGTAGCCGCCGAAATGGAACGCCTTGAATTTAATATTCCTTTGCTCATTGGTGGGGCCACTACAAGTCGGAAGCATACGGCGGTGAAGATCGAAAAAAATTATTCCGGACCTACAGTTCATGTGATTGATGCATCCCGAGCCGTTGGTGTAGTGGGCAAGCTCATGAATAAAAATGAAAGGTCAGATTTTACAGCAGCAGTTCGAGAAGATTTTAAACAGATACGTGTTGCTAGGGCTAAAAAGACCGCAATCAAGACCTTGTCAATGGAAGTAGCGCGGAATCGGAAGTTAAAAGTGGATTGGATCAATTACCCGATACCACAACCAAACTTACTTGGGGAAAAAGTATTTAAGGATTATCCATTGGATGAACTAGTGGATTATATTGATTGGTCACCTTTTTTTCACGCTTGGGAGTTAAAAGGTGTTTATCCCAAAATACTATCCAACAAAAGTTATGGGGATGAAGCCCAAAAACTATTTGATGATGGACAAGTATTGTTGCAGCGGATCGTATCAGAAAAATTATTGACAGCCAAAGCGATCATCGGTATTCATAATGCCCATGCAGAAAATGAAACAGTTATTTTAGAAGGTGTTGAATTCAATTTTCCCCGTCAGCAGGTGGATAAGGGCACAGATCAACCCAATTACAGCCTAGCAGACTTTATTGCACCAAACGATGATTACCTTGGAATGTTTGCAGTGACTGCCGGACACGGTTTAGAAGTAATAGTGAAAGAATTTGAAGACAAAAATGATGATTATAATGCAATCATGATAAAGGTGTTAGCGGACCGTATGGTTGAAGCCTTAGCGGAAAGAATGCACGAACGGGTACGGAAGGAATTTTGGGGGTATGCAGCTGATGAACAAATAAATACTGAAAGTTTAATTAGAGAAGAATATGTGGGTATCCGCCCAGCGCCAGGTTACCCGGCTTGCCCGAGTCACGAAGAAAAAGATAAGATTTGGTCGTTGCTCGAGGTGGAAAAAAATACAGGAATTACCTTAACAGAAACCCGGGCTATGTATCCGGCCGCTTCCATATGTGGGTGGTATTTCTCCCATCCGCAATCACGCTATTTTTCTGTAAGTAACATTGGTTTATAAAGAAGACGACGCCCAATTCTGGGAAGACATTTACCTAGACGATGATGCAGGTTGGGATCTAGGTGGGGTCACACCTGTTTTTGATAATATTGTTGATCAGCTATTCCGGGGCAAGGTATGTATTGTAGGTTGCGGCAATGGTTATGATGCAGTCATGTTTGCTCAAAAGGGATTCGAGGTTACAGCAGTTGATTTTGCGCCATCAGCAGTAATAGCGTTGGAAAAAATGTCCAATCAGGAAAAAGTGAATGTACAGATACTTCAGTCCAATATCTTTGACCTGACATCCGAATATGACAGTGTTTTTGACTATGTTATTGAGCAAACTTGTTTTTGTGCCGTGAACCCCGAACGTCGACAAGAATACGAAAGGTTAGTATACAAAATTTTAAAACCGGGGGGAAAATTGATTGGTCTCTGGTTCCCTCTGGATAAAACAATAGAAGATGGAGGTCCGCCATGGGGAATAACAATTGATGAAATAAAATCCATTTTCAAAAATGGTTGGAATATTGAAAAGGAAGAATTCCCAGATATATCCATTCAACCAAGAAAGAATCGTGAAAAACTTATTATATTTGGAAAACAATGAATGATCATTTCATATTTGATTTTCTGGGTGATCAAAAAAAGAATAATCGCCGGGAGCGGTATCATGCCAATAAAACTAGGTTTAAGGATTCAAAAAATAATTTTATCGATTTTATTGCCATGATATTATTTCGAATTTCAGAATTCGACCCCTTTATGATTGGGGTCAGACCAAAAGACTGCTTGTTTCGTATTTATAAAACTAAATTTTGCCTATGAGTTCTGAATTAAATATAGCGAAAGAAGCTGCCATTGAAGCGGGCGGAATTATCCTTAATTACTACAAGGCCGATTACGAAATACAAGAAAAGGGGTATCATAATCCTGTAACAACTGCAGACCGCGAGGCTGATACCAGGTTAAAAGAAATTCTTCTGGAGAAAAGACCTAATTACGGCTGGCTTTCTGAAGAAACAGTAGATTCCCTTGATCGATTGGGAAAAGAGCGGGTTTGGGTAGTAGATCCTTTGGACGGGACGAAGGAATTTATTGAAGGTGTGCCTAACTTTGTCATAAGTGTGGCTTTGGTCGAAAATGGAACATCGATTGTAGGTGTTTTATTCAACCCGGTGACAAATGAGGCTTTTACTGCAGCTCAAGGTGAGGGTGCCCAATTGAATGGTAAAACCATTCATTGTGCGGCAAAAGACAATGTGAAAGATATGGTGATTCTGAATAGTCGATCAGAAACGCGTGGAGGACTTTGGAAACCGTATGCAAGTACATTTCGGGAACTGAGAGCGATTGGTTCGGTGGCCTACAAGCTGGGCCTGACCGCAGCCGGGCAGGCAGATATTTTTGCATCCCTGCGTCCAAAAAATGAATGGGATATTTGTGCGGGGACGTGCATCATCCAGGAAGCGGGTGGAAAAGTTATTGACCTAAACGGCAATAATATTAGTTTTAATCAAGAAAAGACATTAATAGAGCCAGGTTTGATTGCCGGGGAAATCCGAGCTGTGGACAAATTGTATAAAGTGTTTAGTGTAAATAAATAAGATGTCAGAAATACCAAAAGACGCAGTTAGGTGTTTAGATAAAGGTTTTGTCCGGTTGGTGGATTCTATGGGCGGGGATGATGCTATTGTGCAGGCTGCTCGGGTAAGCTACGGAAAGGGCACTAGCAAAGTGAGTCAGGACCGAGGCCTCATTCGCTATTTGATGCGCCACCGCCATACGACGCCATTTGAAATGGTAGAATTCAAGTTCCATTGCAAGATGCCCATTTTTGTGGCCCGACAATGGGTCCGGCACCGCACCGCCAACATTAATGAATATTCATTACGCTACTCGGAAGCCCGAGACGACTTTTATTATCCCGAGCCCAAACAAATTCAATTCCAAAGCACCCTCAATAAACAGGGTCGTTCGGGTAATGTACCCAAGCAACTCACTGATAAGGTTCTAAAATATTTCAAGGAAATATCCGAGCGCAGTTTTGATATGTATAAAGAATTGAACGAAGCCGGCTTGGCACGGGAACTGATCCGAGCCATCTTACCGGTTAATCTTTACACAGAATGGTATTGGAAGAATGACCTTCACAACCTGTTGCATTTTATAGGTCTGCGCTCTGATAGCCATGCCCAGTATGAAATCAGAATCTACTCTGATGCCATGGCAGATGTGGTAAAAAAAGTGGCGCCATTTGCCTGGGAAGCCTACCAGGATTATGTGGTTAGCGGTTTGCGTTTTTCCCGGATCGAACAAAATCTACTGGAGCAACGTCTACCTGACCGAGTTATTGATGATATTCTTGAAGATATTGCTTACCAGATTACCGCAACCCTGCACAATAATAAACCAAGGGAGGAGTCAGAACTGTATGTCCTTTATCAAAAGCAGGGCGGCAGTGATTCTGTAGATGACTTTAAACTGAAGTGGTCTTCAGGAGAAATCGAAATTGGCAACGTACGTGAGTTACGCGAATTCAAGACTAAGCTGAAACGGCTGAAGAAATAGTTTTATAAGATTTAGCTCTAAACCGGATATGCTTAAAGAATCATCTAGTCATTTTCGGGAATGAAGTGTATTTATCCGATGAGTGAGGTTTAATCTAAGCTTCTAAATAAGCCAAAACACCCAGGTTGATTTCAGCGATCTTCGGTTTCTGGATCTGTCGAACCGCTTCTTTCAGGGCTTCAAAAGGGAATAAATTTAATTGTTGTGTAAGGTAGCCTGCCATAAGAGCAGAAATATTTTTCCGTACTTCTTTTTGGGCACTTTCTGGGAATTTCAATGGAAGTTGATTTGCCTTCGAGTCCACATCGCCCAGCCCCTCCGCGTAATAGATGGTATCTGTTTTACCCATAACTTTTGTGAGTCGGGCGATCTTATCTTTACCCTCTAGAGCAATAATAGCTACTACATCTGGCTTAATAATTCCAGAATAAAGAACGGGCTCTGGACTTATAACGATTTCTGCCACAGAAAATCCGGTCTGTATCGTAATGGGGAAATCAGCCCGGCGACTGGTCCACAACCCGGAAAGGGTCGCTGCTGAAGCCAGCAGGTTACCGGCGGAAACGACCTTTTGTCCTGCAGCACCAGCCAATACAATACGTACCGGTTTATCTAGGTCAGAGGCGAACTTGGTTTCCAACACCAAACCTCTCATGGGTTTTTGTTTTCCAGCTTGTTCCTGGATACTTTTATAGCTGGTTTGGAAACTGGGCCGATCTGTTTCCTGTAAAATACCAGATTCCATATTCATGCTGTCCATATAACCCATCATTTCCTTCCGGCCAAAATCATTACGAACTACGTAATAGGCGGTACACAGTTCCCATATGTCAATAAGCGAAAAGCCATCGTGATTCATGGCTTTGGCGATCATATCAGGCAGGTCTTTGTCAAAAGCAGTAGCGCGAGCAATAAAGCCACCGCCGTTGACTTTAGCTGTGCCAGCAATGTCCATAGGTGCATCGGTGCTACCCAGAGATGTAGTTGGGGTTATACTATCAAGGGGCGTGGTAACAGAATGTTGACCACCTGTCATACCAAAATTGAAATTGTTGAACACCAATACCGTGACATCCGTATTGGAACGGGCAGCATTAAGAAGATGGTGTCCCCCAATGCCGCAGCCACCATCCCCGATAAGGACGACCACTTTCAGGTCTGAATTCTGCATTTTGATACCAGAGGCATACGTAATGGCTCGGCCGTGGAGACCGTGAAAAGCATGGGTTACAAAATATTTGTCCGAAAGTCCCACACAACCGATATCAGTGACGATGACTACTTCAGTTGGATCCAATCCTTGTTGTTTCAAACTGTCACTCAATGCGCCAAGTACTTTACCATGACTACAGCCTGGGCAGAATTCGTAGGGCAGGTTTTCTTCGGCGATGTAAGTATCAAGGGTCGGTTTAACCATAATAAGCTTCCATAATTTCTTCAGGTGTGATTAGGAAAGTGTCCACTCGATTTACACCTACCAATTCAATTGTACCGTTGGTCAACCGTTCAATTTCATGACGGTATTGACCATGGTTCATTTCGGGTATGATGATGCGGTTTATGCCGTGTAAAGATTCCAGGATTTCCTTTTCCGGGATGGGCCAGAGAGAATAAGCCGTTAAAGTGGATACATTTTCGCCTTTGGTCCGAAGCTGGTGTACGGCTGCTTCCATTGAACGAGCAGAAATTCCATAGCTTAAAATGAGTGTTTCCGCGCCTACTTCCAGATCAGTTTTTACAAGGGATAGTTCTACTACATGTTTTTCTATTTTTTTTATTAATTGTTCATTCAGTTCCGCAATAATATTCGGGTCTTTGGTAATATGTCCTTCTTTGGTGTGACTGGAACCAGTGTAATGATGAATTTTGCCATTGATCCGGTACGGATCTAAGGCGTCCCGAACTGGCACATCAGGGATCTTTGGCCAGTCCGGGTCGTTGAGCATTTTCGATTCTGCAACGGATTCGGTAGTCATAACCGTTTCTTTATCAGTGGCAATAAATACAGGGCAGCGAAAGCGGCGAGCTAGTTTAAAAGCTCTTTTCGTTAAATGATACGCTTCGGAGATATTGGTTGGTGATAGTACAATAATGGGATAACCGCCAGATGTGCACCAGCGCATGAACTGGATGTCTCCTTGTGCCGTGGCCGTGGCCGCACCTGTAGATGGGCCTAATCTTTGAGATATGGCGATGACTAGAGGTATTTCCATCATGATGGCCAAGCCAATATTTTCTGAAAAGAGGGATAGCCCTGGACCACTGGAAGCGGTGAAAGCTGTGGCGCCAGCTGTGGCAGCGCCGATACAGTGCCCAATGGAAGAAATCTCATCTTCACCTTGGATTCCGATACCACCAACCTTTGGTAATTCTCGTAACATATGCGCCAATATTCCGGAGGCAGGGGTAATGGGATATCCGGCAAAAAAATCGCATCCGGCATCCAAAGCTCCTCTAGCTATTGCCGCCGCACCGTCAATCATCTCTTTTTGTTTAGTTGCCATAATTTGGCTAGCACTAAAATTACGTATTGGTTTTAAACAAAGTATATGTAATTATTATCTATGTTTTGAATAAGATGATTGAAAAGATTCGTGCTGATGATACCAATTACGTAATTTCTAGAAAGAGGAAAGAAAATATATGAAAAAATTCGGGCCCGATTATTATAATATTTCTGATGAACTGACCGAAGAAGAATTGCTTATTCAGCATACTGCCCATGATTTTGTGCAAAACGAATTTGTACCGGTAATCAATGAGCATTACGAGCAAAGCACATTTCCAATGGAACTTGTCTCGAAACTTGGAGAATTGGGTTTTATGGGCTCTGCCCTTCCTGTTGAATCTGGTGGTGCAGGCGTGAGTAATGTAGCTTACGGTTTGATACTGCATGAATTAGAACGGGGAGATTCAGGCTTGCGATCTTTTGCTAGTGTGCAAGGATCATTAGTTATGTACCCTATCCATGCTTTTGGATCAGATGAACAAAAGGAAAAATGGCTACCAGGTTTAGGAAAAGGTGAATTGGTTGGTTGTTTTGGTTTAACTGAACCTAATTATGGTTCAAATGCAGGGGGCATGGCCACCACAGCCAAAAGAAAAGGAGATGGTTGGATTATTAATGGATCAAAAATGTGGATCACCAATGGCAGTATTGCAGACGTGGCTGTAGTCTGGGCCAAGGATGATGATGATGTTATTCGTGGCTTTCTTTTAGAAAAGGGTATGGATGGATTCAGTAGTAATGATATTCATGGTAAATTGAGTTTACGTGCTTCTATAACTTCTGAATTAGCAATGGTTAATGTTCATGTTTCAGATTCTGCGCGGTTACCAGGCGTGGAGGGGATGAAAGGGCCTTTGTCCTGTCTGACTCAAGCTCGATATGGTATTGCGTGGGGGATGACAGGCTGTGCCGCTGATTGTTACCAGACAGCTCTGAAATATGCCAAGGAACGGAAACAGTTTTCTAAGCCTATTGCGGGATACCAGCTGACTCAAGCCAAATTTACAGAAATGCTGACTAGGATAACGGAAGCGCAACTGATGGTATTACGTTTGGGTCGCATGAAAGATGCTGGTACAATGAATTTTCACCAGGTTTCAATGGCAAAACGGAATAATTGTGCCATGGCCCGAGATATTGCTAAAACGGCTCGAGAAATTCTTGGAGCTAATGGTGTTACGCTTGATTATTCACCAATTCGACACCTGGCAAACATTGAATCTGTATTTACTTATGAAGGTACTCACGAAATGCATACCTTAATTATTGGTGAAGATATCACGGGAATTTCTGCTTTTGAATAATTTATTCATTAATAATGAAGCGGCGAAGTTTTATAAAGACTAGTGCTGCCGGATTGGTGGCACCAACTGCATTAGTCAGTAATAACAGTAAACCGATAAAAAATATAATGGGGAAACCAATAGTTATATCCACTTGGAACCATGGTTTACCAGCGAATGATGCTGCAATGGCCATTTTAAGGCAAAATGGTTCTGCATTAGACGCTGTTGAAGCGGGTGTTCGTGTACCAGAGGCAGACCCAGAATCACAATCAGTAGGTTATGGTGGGCGTCCGGATGAAGATGGGCATGTTACGCTTGATGCCTGCATCATGGATTCATTTGGCAATGCAGGTGCAGTCGCCTTTTTGAGAGATATTAAACATCCTATTTCTGTCGCACGAAAAGTAATGGAACAAACAGATCACGTAATGCTTGTTGGGAAAGGAGCAAAGAAATTTGCGTTAGCCCATGGTTTTGAAGAAGAAGATCTTTTAACTAAAAAATCTCGCGATGAATGGTTACGTTGGAAAAAAGATCATAGTATTAAAGATTCATGGGGACCAAATGAAGAACATGATACAATTAGTACTCTTGCAATAGATAATAAAGGTGATATGGCTGGTGCCTGCACAACTAGTGGCATGGCATACAAAATTCATGGTCGAGTGGGAGACAGCCCATTAATCGGGGCTGGAATGTTCGTGGATAATGATATCGGTGCCGTAGGTGCAACAGGGAAGGGTGAAGAAGTGATCAAAACCTGCGGCAGTTTTCTTGTGGTTGAACTTATGCGCCAAGGCTATTCAGCTATGGAAGCCTGCCATGAAGCTGTACAGAGGATAATTAAAAAGCACACTGAAAAGGTAAAATTTCAAATTGCATACGTTGCCCTACGTAAAGACGGGGATATAGGCTATGCAGGTATCCAGGATGGATTCCAATACGCTCTGTTTAAAGATAATCAGAATAAATTATATGATGTAAAGGGAATAGGCTAATTGTGAATTCATTTTTCGAATTTATCACAAATAAATATATACCCAAGTCAAGAGAATCTACCAAGAGGTACCGCACCCGGATTGGGAAATTTCAAGGCTGGATTTCAGTAACAGTTAATAGTCTAATGTTCTTTGTTAAGCTCATAATTGGAGTAGTAATTGGATCTATAAGTGTAATTGCCGACGCAGTACACACATTATCTGATGTTATTTCTTCTGGTGTGGTAATCTGGGGTTTTAATGAATCTGAAAAACCTGCTGACAAGGAACATCCTTATGGACATGGCCGTGCTGAATATGTGGCGACTTTAGTAATAGCTGTGTTATTAATAGTTGCGGGGATTGAATTTATTGAATCCTCTATTGACCGTATTATTCACCCCAGTGAAATAGAACCAGCTTGGTGGATGATTATTGCTGTTATCTCTACAATATTTATAAAAATTATTATTGCAAATTATGCGGAATACTTATCCATGAGAATTGCATCGGGCACGTTACATGCTGATGCTTGGCACCACCGTATAGATGCCATATCATCATTGCTTGTTGCTGTGGCGATGATAGCAGGAAAATTTGGGTATAGTCAAATCGATGGTTGGGCTGGACTAGGGGTAGCACTATTTATTATTTGGTCTGGGTTCGGTATAGCAAAGTCTGCAGTTGATGACCTCATTGGTAAGCCGCCAACCGTGGAAGAAATAGAAGACATTCGACAATTAGCTTGCGCGGTGGATGGTGTCCTTGATGTGCACGATATCGCCATCCATAGTTATGGTAAGGATAAGTTTGCAAGTATTCATATTGAAATTGATGCAGATGAAAAGCCAGCCAAAGCCCATGATATTTCAGAAAATGTGGAAGAAACCCTAGGAGAGAAATTAGGCGTATCACCGACAGTACATGTAGATCCTATATCAATTACTGATCCAAAGGTAAAAGAAGTGAAAAAATATTTACGGGAGAATTGGTCTAACCATGATATAATAACAGATTTTCATGATGTGCGCGTTGTAGATACAGCACAGCATCATGTAATATTATTTGGTGTTAATGTAAAACCTAGTGTATCAAAATCACGTGTCATTGAATCATGCAATGAGGTTGAAAAGGATTTGGTCTCAGTATTTAAAAAATTTGAAGTGGATATTAAAATATCTCAGATTCATCAGTACGCATAACCTTGCCCGATTACTAATCAATAAAATCTAATTCTCGCATATTCTTAATTACTGCACCTGTGAATGATTGGGTTGTACCATTGATTTCAATAATGCATTCACCATTCTTTTTTAAACTTTTAAATAGTCCTTGATGGATTTGACAACCATCCTGAAACGTGATTTGTTTATTTTTATGGATACAATGGGGTATCCAGTACTTATTGATGTCAAAGGATTCTGAATTTTCAATAAGCTCATTTAAAAGTATTTCTAAATGATTTAGTATAGCTGCAAGTAAACGCTCCCGCTGAATGAATTCACCAACTTCTATGTATAATGAAGTAGCCGATTTAGAAATATCATTTTTAAAATCATCTACCGTTTCATTTACATTGATACCAATACCAATTACTACCCATTTAATACTCTTGCCCTGGATTCTGCTCTCACACAGTATCCCGCCAAGCTTTTTACCATTAGCAATGATATCATTGGGCCATTTTAACCCCCCATCTATGTGCATATCCTGAAATGCCCTTATGATAGCAACACCGCTTAACAGAGAAAATAAACCAGACATCGATCCCGATAAATCATTAGGCTGAATAACTACTGAAAATGTAAGGCTACGGTCTGCATTTGACTGCCATTTTGTACCATTTCTGCCTTTTCCAGATAGCTGTCTATCAGTGATAATTACAGTGCCGGGCTTAACGCCCTCATCGATCAATTCCCAGGATTCTTCATTTGTTGAGTCCAGCTGTGTATAATATTCGATCACTTGCCCCAGTGTTGTAGTACGAAGATTTGCCTGTACAAGATTTGTGAATATCATGATCTAAATAAAAATTAAAAGTAGTTGTACATAGGTAAGGATCATACCCATAAATGAGCCAACTAAAACCTGCGATATATTGTGTGCTTTTAATATAACTCTAGCACTCGCTACCAATACCAGAATAAATCCCATTATTAATGGGGATTGTTCACCGTTCACCCATAATGCAGCTATAAGACCAGCAACTCCCATGGTGTGAATAGAAATTTTCCAATACCGAGTAATTAGAATAATTATTGCTGTGTTGGTAATAAAGCAAAACATCAGTCCTCTTACGATAGCATCGGCATTTTGCAGGGTAAGTACTATAAAACCTATAGCAGCATAAAGGACCCCCAAACTTAGAGGCATAATACGCTGTTTGCGTATACTTGCGTCCAGATCTGATATAATCCCATATCTTTGTAATACAATGATTGTAATAATTGGGAAGAGATTTGAAAAAAGGAAACAGGTTATCAGAATTCCATCTGCGTTGGAGTGTATTATAGGGTTATCATAGATCAGTATTATATAAACAAAGAAAGATATAATCATTGGATGAAAAATGATGGATAATAATTTTGCCAGCTGGATCAAATTGTGTTTTAGTAGTTTGATTGATGTTCGCCAAAAACATTCCTGAATTGATCAGAAATTTCACCAAGGGTACAACGTGATCGCACACATTCAATTATGGCAGGAATTAGGTTGCTCGATCCGGTAGCAGTTTTATGCAAGATTTTCAAATTTTTTCTTACTAATTCATTATTTCGTGAAGATTTAAAATCTTGCAATCTTTTTAACTGAAGGGCTACTTCCTTTTCATTTATGGTTAATGTATTATAAACATCATTTTCATCAGTCTTGAATTCATTTACTCCAACAACAATTTTATCTTTTTTATCGATTGAATCCTGATGTTCAGAGGCGCTTCGTGCGATTTCATTTTGTGTCCAACCAGATTCTATAGCCGCTATTGCACCACCTTTATTTTCAATTTCATTGATTATGGCATTTGCATCCGCTTCTATAGAATCAGTTAATGTTTCGATTGCATAACTGCCACCAAGAGGATCAGGGTAGTCAACTAATCCTGATTCATAGGCAATAATCTGTTGTGTTCTTAGGGCCAGTCTTGATGACTCATTGGTTGGCAATGATAGGGCTTCATCGCGACTATTTGTATGCAATGATTGCGCACCGCCTAATACTGCTGACAACGCTTGAATGGTTGTACGGACAATATTATTATCAATTTGTTGAGCAGTTAATGTTGATCCTCCAGTTTGTACATGGAAACGACAAAACATCGCTTTTTCATTTGTTACATTAAATTGTTCTTTCATTATTTTTGCCCACATACGTCGTGCCGCACGAAATTTGGCAACTTCGATCAATAGATTATTATGGGCATTGAAGAAAAATGATATTTTTCTTGCGAACTGATTGGGATCCAGACCTTTAGCTATTGCTGCTGCTACGTAAGAAATCCCATTTGCTAGTGTAAATGCTAATTCCTGAGCCGCGGTTGAACCAGCTTCTCTGATGTGATAGCCAGATATAGAGATGGTGTTCCAATACGGAGCATGTGTGGTGCAAAATTCCATGAGGTCAGTAACTAATCGCATGGATGGTTTGGGGGGGTATATGTATGTGCCGCGAGCGATGTATTCTTTTAAAATATCATTTTGTACTGTACCCTTCAATTTTTCTGCAGGCACACCTTGGTTTTCAGCAGTGACTAAATAGATTGCGAATAAAATAGGTGCCGTAGCATTGATGGTCATTGATGTTGAAACTTCATTTAATTCAATCCCGTCAAAAAGGATATCCATATCTTGAATGGATGTTATGGGAACGCCAACTTTACCAACTTCACCTACTGCCATAGGATGGTCAGAATCGTATCCAATTTGTGTTGGCAGATCAAATGCTACAGAAAGACCAGTTACACCCTGTTCCAAAAGATATTTATAGCGCTTGTTTGATTCTTCAGCCGAAGAAAAACCTGCATATTGGCGTATCGACCATGGTTTATCCTGGTACATATTGGGGTATAAGCCCCTGGTAAATGGAAATTCACCTGGGTTTTCTTTCATTTTAATTGGCGTTCTTTTTTAATGGTTTGGTACGCATTATTAACAGCTTTAAATTTTTCTTCGGCTAATTTTTGAAGGTCGTACCCAAGATGTGATACTTTATCTGGATGGTATTTATTCGCCATTTTACGGTATCCTTTTTTTACATCTCCATCATTACAAGATGGATCAAGTTCTAAAATCTTATAAGCTGAAATCTTATCCTTTATGAACATAGCTTTGATACTCTCAAAATCATTATCATTGACGTTTAGATAACCTGCGATGGTATGGATAACTTTTATTTCATCGATGTGAATATGATTATCAGCATTTGAAAGGCCAAACAAGATATGTACAAGTTCTATTCTGCTGGGGTGGTCCATGGACCGCTGGATTTGACGGCAAACGTCCCGTAATGGATAATCTTGTTTAAGAATATCTTTAAATAGTATCATAAAATTTTGTACATCACTTGTACTGAATTCTTGCTTAAGGAAGTCCTTTACATAAAGCAGCTCGGATCGCAATAATTGATTATCTGCTTTCATTACCTTGGCAAATAAAACTAGCATAGATACTATAAAATCACCCGGTAGTGTTTTCGTATAACCAGTTTGTCTCTGCGTATATTGGCGACCTCCTTGTTGTACTGACATAGAGGCCCAAGCATAGCCAAGTATGCCGCCAATTGGGCCACCAAGGACCCATCCAAGGCCACCCCAAAGAAGTTTTTTATTTATACTCACTGTGGTTTATTTATATCAAATCGATTTCGTTGTAAAGAAAAACTACATAATAACATAATTGTGAAAAAGTTATATTCAGGTATGGACTTACCAATAAAGACAAGAGCTGCACTATTTTGGAGGAGCCTATTCTTTGGTGCAAAAAATACTGATGCACCATTGGCTCTCGATAAAAATATTCCTGAATTAGGCAGTGTTTTATTTCTTCTTCCTGAAGCGGAACATTATACCCGTGTAGTGAGAATATTTTTACAATCAATACAAAATGCCCTAGGTCCTTTTCCCGCTATGAAAATTGAATATGCATTGTCCAAAAAAAGCCGTATTTCTTATGGATCATTAATAAAAGAACCCTTTATAGTCTATTCATCCAATGATCTTAATTATTGGGGCTTGCCAAAAAAAAAGTTACTAAATAAATGCAGTGGCTTAAATATCAATGCAGCAATCGATTTAAATCCGGATTTTAACCCAATAGCTTTAACTCTAATGCAAGTTGCAAGGGCAGAGGTGAAGATTGGTTATTACTCAAGAAAAAAAGAACGATATTATAATATATTGATCGATCGCAAGAAAACGGATTTTTTAGAAAGGGGTAACCGTTATATAATTCAGTTATTAGGGTTGAATTGACTTAAAATATTTTTTCAACAAATTATTGCCACCACAAAGACCCCCGATTAACTTAACGCCCGATTTTAGTAGAGATTATCGATGTTAGAAGGAATTATCTGTCCAAACTGTGGTGCAAACATTAACGAAATGGATCTTCGAGAGAAACTCGCTTGCACAAATTGCAAGAAAGATCTTAAGGATCGTAGTTATCTTGATTTTCTTGAATACCTTATGACTAATGGAATCGTAGAAAATCTCGACTTTTTTGATACAGCTGTTTACAGTGAGGATATTGAACGGTTTGACCATGAAGACGAAGATGATGTAGAGATCACGGAGCATGAAAAAAGAAAAGACACTTTCAATCTATATGAAAATGAAATGGTCAAACAACAAGAGGAAGAAGAAGAATTAAACTATAAAGATTTTGAAGGCCTTGATGAAGATTGGGAAGATTTTAATAGTACATAAATCATTATTTGGAGTAACATAATGGAAGCAAAGAAAAAAGTTCAGCAAATAAATATTGAGTTGGATGAAAATGTCAGTAGCGGTGAATATGCAAATTTTGTTGTAGTAACACATTCACCAGCTGAAATAGTGATGGATTTTACTAGATTGCTACCTGGCGTAGCAAAAGCTAAAGTGCATTCAAGAATCATCATGGCTCCACCCCATGCAAAAGCCTATTTAATGGCATTAACTGATAATATAGAGAAATTTGAATCCAAGTATGGTGAAATTAAGTCACCAGGTCAGGAAGGATTTACAGATTTTGGAGTTAAGCCTCCGGAAGGTTCGCTTCCGAACTGATCTATAACAACTGAATAATTTCAACTGTACCGTACCCAGGTACGGCCTCTTTTTAATTCACGCATTTTCAGAAATACCCATAAAGTAATTATCAACCAGGCTATCCCATATCCAAATAATCCACCAAATAACACATCGCCAGGATAATGTACCCCCACATATACCCGACTTAATGCTACTGAAAAAGCCAGGAATAATAAGGGTTTTTTCCATTGTTCATAGAAATAAGATAGGATCGTCGTTCCTGCGAATATGTTTGCTGCGTGAGCAGATACAAATCCAAATCTCCCACCTTTAGGAACCAATAGATTTACTGCATCCCCTAACGCATGTGATGGTCTCAAGCGGCCAATTGCTGGTTTAATGATTTCGACCACCGTTTTATCAGTTGAAATTGCAGCAATTAATAGCATCACTGCAGCAATTTTTCCTCTTTTACCACCACGTATAATCAGCGCTACTAGACCAATGAGCGCTGGTATAGCCCAAAGATGTTCATTTGTTATAGTTGTAAAAAACAGGTCAAATATTGGATTCGATAGTGTATCATTTATAAAATATAATATGCTGCGATCAATTTGATCCAGCCATTCAAGCAAGTTGTCCATGAATCAGTTAATTATTACCCTTTTTGTATAGTATTTAGGTGGTTTTTTCCGTGTTCGTCAAAATATAGTTCTACAAATTGATTTAAGAGGATGGTAACTAACCCTGGCTCTGATTTATCCACGGTTTGTTTGCTCTTCATCGCTGCGACAATAATTTGCTGAAGTAATAAGGTTTGATCTACATATTGCTGTCTTCCAGGTTCATTATTTTTCTTTGGTTTTATACGTTGTGCAAGAAAATAATCAGCTATGATAGATTGGATAAAGGCTGCATGTTCTTCCTTTGTATTTACCCACCTGACCAATTGATTCATATTTTGAGCACTGGATTCATCATTTGTTAATTGGTCTATTTGGTTCATGGCTTTTTCAATCGTAGTAACGTGTTCTCTTATTTGTATAATACGAATTGCGTCATCGTAAATACCGCAAGGTACTTGGCAGTGAGCGGTTATAATGTTTAAGCCAAACGCTGTTATGGTGATGGGAATCGCAATAAAATTTCTGATTTTCATGATCGTTAATTCTCCTTTGAATTATATGTTTATTTAATTCTTAGAAATTAAGACCAGTAGATATTAATTCCGTATGATCTTCATGAAATAAAAAATCCGGATGTTCTCATCCGGACTTTTTATTTCTGCAAAATACGATTATTGTGTCTAGAACTTTGCTTGGAGACGAAACATTATTACTCTGCCTAACTGTGGCCCGCCTTGGATTTCCGTATGCATGTGATCAAGCAGGTTGTTCAAGGTTAACATTGCAGTTAGGTTATCGTTGATTTTATAGTCAGTATGCAGATCGAAAATATTATAGGAATTGATATTCCCGTAGTAAATCCCGGATGACCATGGAAAGCCATCAACATGGCGAAAATTTAATGAAAAGGTATAAGGTTTATCTTGTGGTTCATATTGTATTTTAAAGCCACCTTTATTTTTAGGAGCATTAATAGGATCTTTTGAATTAGTTACCGGATTCAAGAAGTCTGAGACATTCAAATAGGAATAATGAAGATCAAACGAAAGGCTTCTAGTGATAAAATATGTTAAACTGGCGTCCAACCCGCTAACATCAACTACCCCATAATTTAAATAGCCAACGACTACTGGAGGTGCTAGACCCTTTATTGTATCCATCGCTGTAACTCCGACAATTTCATCACGCCATTTATCAAAGGATATATCATAATCTTCTTGGTCAGCAATAATATTATCATCTGCTATATCTACTACATTATTTATAATACCATCACCATCCCAATCAGATTCCAAGGTATATTTATTTATCACGATTGGCGTAATAAAGGTGGGCCTGCTAATGAAATTGCTAAAATGATTTGTATAGATATCCAATGTGCCAAACATTCTTTTGTTCAAGCGACCTTTCCAGCCGAATTCCCAGGTATTAATAACTTCAGCATCAATTTCAGGCAGGTCCGTTGTTGTATAATTATAAAATCCCTGTATTTTTGGATCTACAGATGGGTAAAAAAGAACATGCTGTGACGTATCGATCGGGCCATATTTAAACGTATTTACATCATAATAATATGGTTGGTTATTTTCTGCTCTTGGGTAAACATACCCGCCATCAGCTCCTCTAGCGTATACTTTAAAAATGCTTACCCGAGCGACAAAAATATCAAGAAAAAGCGCCTGATTGGTTGGTGTATTAAAAGCCTGGGCCCAGGTAAGACGAAATGTTTGGTTATCCTTTGGCCGGTAAATTAATCCAACTTTTGGTGATATCTGTAATCCTTCAGTTTTATCAAAATCAAATTTCCAGTTTAGAAAGTTTACGTTCCTACCTATTTCATTATCAAAGGTCACCATATCAGTAAGACGATCGTGCGCATCCCATCGTGTTGCCTGTACAATTTCTAATTTATCTGATAATTTCCAATTCACCTGGTAATAAGCGCCTACTTCATTTACTATGCGTCTATTATCCTCATCTGATTCATCAATACCTTCATCAATCAGGCCATCGCCATCATTATCTATTCCATCTTTTATCGCACCGTACACATTATCAATAGGTTCGCCGTTTTCGTTAGTTTCAATGACTGCCCAGCTATTATATCTTTCTCCTATATCATACCAGGTGTTATCATTTTGATCGCCAAAAGTATCTGGTGAACCTGCTTCGCCATCACCATCGCTATCGCGCCTATCTGTTCCACTATTATCCCGCAATATGGTACCTCTAGTATCAGGCATAGTCATAAAGTAATCGATTCCCCATACAAACCGCAATTTGCCATTAAAAAATTCGTTGGCCTGTTGTAGTTGGGTACTAAGTTGTTTTGATCGATCATAGATCGTACCGCCAGTAGCTAGGTTTCTTGTTGGTGAGAACGCCAGAGGATACTTGGAATTATAATCCCCGGAATAACTGGTATTCAGGTAACTTTGCAAATACCAGCTCTTATACATTATCCGACCATGGATATAACGGTAAACCCAGCCATCGGCCATGTATCTAGCAATACCGGTAATATTAATATTCCGAGCTTTAGCATACCCTTGGGAAACGCTGACAGTTAAATCGGGGTTAATTTCCCAGTCGGCCCTAATATCATAACGATAATTTTCAACGTTAAAATCAGGGTAATCATCAAGTCCATCACCATTTGCATCTTTTATAACTGTAGTTAATCCACCATAATTCATTTTGAAATCATCAACACCATCATATATGCCATCGCCATTGGTATCAAAAACCAATTTACCATCTGCAGTATATGTATACTCTCCAAAACCATAGCCAGGTGCAGTACTACCAATCCGGTCAGTAAAGCCAGAGCCTCGTTCATCTATTTCATCGATTTCACCGTCCCCATCATTATCTACCCCATCATACCAGGCTTCTGCTAGGTCATCGATTCCTTCATCAATTGATTCATCAATTTGACCATTAAAATTATTATCGATACCATCTGCATATTTTTTACCAATTCTATCTTCAGTAACTCCCCAAAGGACTATACCATTTTCTAAGGTATAGCGGTGGAAGGGGTCACTGGCTGCTGTGGCAACCATATCCTCTGTTATTACTGGTGAACCGCCTTCCCCATCAGGGAATGTACCATCTATCCCATCAGTAAATCGGCGACCCACAAAGGATGGATCAGAATCGGGCCAATAGTCCAGCATTTCTTCTGTGAAATACGGATTTCCAAATTCACCATTTACTCCGCCTTCATCTATACCATTATTCCGTAAATGCGGACGGCCAAGGAATGCAGGATCGTGACCTTCATATTCATCACCATTATAATGGTGCCAGTCCTCACCCCGTAAAACAACCGTTGAAACCTTAAAACCAAAGTTACCCAATTTTAATCCGCCCAAACGAACATCCTTAAAATTAGTGGCATGACGCATGGTATATTTTTGCATCGGATCAGTATCTTTTTGCGATAAAGAACCGCCTTGAATATTGATAGTTGTTCCGGCAGCATCGAGCGGTGAACTGGTGATGATATTTAGAACACCTGTGTATGCATTAGGGCCATATAATGCCGACGAAGGACCTAAAACGACTTCGATTTGTTCCACATCCTCAAATGAAACGGGTATAACATTGTAAGCAATAAGACGCAAAGACGGTACGTTGGCCATTCTGCCATCAGTAAGCGTTAAGAGCCTTGAACTAAAGGAAGTATTAAATCCCCGGGCGCTCAAATTATAACTGTCGATGCCTGATTGAGTGAACTCAACACCCTTCACCGTTTTCATGTAATCACCAAGATTGGTATTGCTTTCGCGGCGAATATCCTTTTTAGTTATGACACTAATCGCAGCCGGCGCATCCTCGACCCGTTCACGTTTCCGAGAGGCTGTGACAACGTATGTCTGCATCTGAATTGCCTCTTTTAACAGTGAGAAATCCGCAATTAATTCTTGTTCTTGTTCAATAGTAATAGGTTTTTCTTGTTGTTCGTAGCCAATATATGTCACCTTTAAAACATGATCACCCACTGGAACATTATTGATCAGATAGCCCCCTTCAACATCTGTTGCCGCACCCATGGTAGTACCATCGATAACGATATTTGCACCAATAAGTGGATCACCACTGTCTTGATCCGAAATATTACCCTTAACAGAACCTGTTTGGGCGAATATCCATGATGAACATAATAAAATGAATGCTAAGGAATTTTTCATAGTTCTATCCTACAAAGAAAGACAGCTCTAACCCGTTAGAGCTAGAGCTGCCTTTTCATTAGTTTAACAATTCCTGAAAAATGAAATTATTTCAATAAAGTCATTTTCTTTATGGCATTGTATTTACCTGCTGTGACACGGTAAAAATACATGCCGCTAGTAAGCTGCTTTCCATTCCGGTCACGACCATCAAAGTTAACGACATGGTGACCAGCGCTAAGATCACCTGAGTGTAAGGTAGCAACTTTTTGTCCCATTATATTCCAAACTGTGATTTTGGTAGAAGCTGCTTCAGGCAGATCCACTGCAATCTGTGTTGTTGGGTTAAATGGGTTCGGGAAATTATCATAAAGCGCGAACTTTTTGGGAATCAATGATTCATCTGAATCTACATCAGCAGGATAAGTTGCAGTATTTACATAATATGCGTTTACTGCAAGATGCTGATTTCGTGGTATGCAAACGTTTCCAATCTGAAATACCAGACGTCCATTTGCCATGGTTTGGGTGTAGCTTATTTCCACATCATCAAATTGATATGCTACATCATAAGCAGTACCATTCCATGCTGTAGCAACTAGAACCGCTGTTACCTTAACTGCCGTTGCTGGCAGTGTGTAAGATGCAGTAAACTGAGCCCAATCACTGGTTACGCCAGTTTGAATGTTTTCGATATTCATAACCTGATTTCCATTAGCATCATACGCTTCCATTTTCAATGCAGCGTAATCACCGCCTGATCCACCAGTTGCCACATCTCTTATCCACGCAGATAATGTCCATACTTGGCCACCTTGCGCAGTAGTGTCAGATTGATGAGCAACGGCATAACCACCAGTACCCGTAACGCCTAATTGAAGAGCATAACTACCCATATGAGCAGTGGTGTCCATCACAGTTGATATATTACCTCCATATCCAGTGCCTCCCATCCATCCTACAGGATTAGTACCAGTAGTAGTGTCGGCCCCGGCTTCAAATCCAGGCTCTACAACGTGACGAGCAATTGGTAATCCAGCAGGAGTATAATCATGATCAGAATCGTCCACATTTACACCAGCTCCTGCCAGTGCCCCGATAGCGTATGCACCAGTTGCCGCGCCTGTCTGAGTTAATGCATCGGCAGTTCCAACTCCAGCTGTTAGCAATGCAGTAAGAGTTACGCCGGCATAATCACCTACCACAGGTCCTAGGACTGGAGCCAGAGCAGATTGACCTAATGTTACACATAATCCTTGCATACCTAAGTTAGCTAATGTATCTGCTGTAGCTACCAAGGCTGATACTTGGTCAAGTCCTAGACCCATATAGTAGACTATGAATGGATGCGTATCGGGTACGCCATCTCCATCTGTGTCGACTAATATTGCTGGGTCAGAAAATTGACCATACGCAGTGGCCAAAGCGCTGGCTGCGGCCAAAAAATTATAGGTCATATAATACCCGGTGAATTGCATTGGTTCATCGCCATCGAAAAGAGTATCATTAGCACCTTTAGGGTCAAAATAATAACCCCATTCGAGTGTAGGGTTTGCAAGATAACCGTCAGCAGCATCAATATTTCCATCCATATTAACGTCATGTCCAGACCCGCCAATCATAGGATACGTACCAACATTAATAGCAGGATTTAGTGATGCTAATCCTGGGATAGTAGTGCGGTCACCAAATGCACCAGTCACACCGAAATGACCATCAAAATTACCTTGTTCATCAACGCCATAAGTTGATGATACGCCATCTACCTGTTCCCAATACATATGAACGGTTTGTATTTCTGAGAAATCATCATTATAGAAAGAAGTCCACTTGCCCCATGTTTCATTAGCAGTCCCGTCACCGTAATCTGTACCATATACTTCAGTGTTTAAATCGGGTGCATACATATTGTTTGCAAACACGCCAGATTCTACAAAACCCCAGCCAAACGCCGAAGACTTTACGGAATCATTATTTACTACAATGGGATCGCCAGTGCTGGATTGCCAGGTTGCGTTATCTGTTACAGCTGGCACTGTAGCAGCGGTCGAGCAATCAGCTGTGGCAATGCTTGGATATGTTCCGGTAATTACCATGTTTCCTGCCTCATATAAATCTACATTGATCGCAATCGGACCAGCAGGAAATCCCTGAAGATGTGCGGTGGTAGGCAAGGATACAATAACCGGACCGATAGTATCACCGACTTCGAAACTTACTAATGTCGCGTCAAATAAGGAATTATATGCATTCGGCCAATGAGCCTTTACTTCATAGGTTCCATCCAAACTGTCACCCACACTATTGTCCATTTCACGGACAAGATAATGGTATATATTGTGTACACCAGTCAAATCATAATTCCCTGCTTGGGCAGAGCCTATATCAGGCATAACAATGACGCCAATTAGGGTTAAAGATAATAGCGTTTTTCTTACCATGTGAACCTCCTATTTATTGTTCAAACAACATCACTTGAGGAAAAAGAGTTTATATAGAAATAACAAATCCATCCCTCGCTTTACCAAAACTATCACAGGATTCCTATATGGGCAAATATTATTTTTTTTTTGTGATCTGAGTCAAATAGTGAGAAAAGTGGTTATTTATTATTATTGTACCGGTTGGCAATAAGCCTAATAATACTCCATAATAGAAGCAGGGTCCCGATAATAAATAATACATTAGCGAGTATTATTCTTTTATTTAAAAGTAAAACTGTCTGAATAGATTCCATTAATTATATATGAATGAATTTACATTTCAAAATAAATTCCCTCAATGTTATGGGGAAAATAAATAAACTAATTTTCCTTTGCGATTGTAATTAAGGCACGCATATTATGATTTGTCTATAACTGTAATGAAAAAATTAATAATTATAGTATTATGAAACTTTGCGTTCTTGTAAAACAAGTGCCGGGCAGTGAATCGGCGCTGCGTATCGCATCCAGCAATACCTGGATAGAAGATACTGCTGCACTTTTCGAAATGAACGAAAGCGATAATTATGCCCTGGAAGAAGCACTGCAGATTAAGGAAGCCCTGGGCAATGATCCAGAAGTGGTAGTCGTTAGTATGGGGCCCGAACGGGTTCAAAAAGTCATCCGTGAAGCATTGGCAAAAGGTGCGGATCGCGGTATTCATATTAATGAAATGGCTGAAATCAAATCTGACCCATTTGCAACAGCACAAGTTTTTGCTAATGTTATCAAAGATGAAAACTTTGATCTCATCTTTACAGGTCTTCAGTCTGATGATGTAGGCTCAGGTCAAACTGGAGTAATCTTGGGAGAATTGCTGGGAATGGCCACCGCAACGCTGGTTATGGCTACGGAAGTTCAGGAAAGATCAATCAAGGTAAAACGAGAACTGGAATCAGGCTGGTTTCAATGGGTTACCATGCCAACGCCAGCAAGTATCACCATACAATCTGGTATTAATCAACCGCGATACCCATCGTTGAAAGGGATCATGGGGGCTAAGAAAAAAGAAATAAAAGTTGTGGACCAGACTACAATTACTGCGCCAGAAAAACAGCAATCTTTTGCAAATATTTATTTGCCGACTGCGGAAAAGAAAACTGAAATGATAGAAGGTAACTTAGACCAGATGGTATCTCGATTAGTCGAAGTATTAAAAACAGAAATAAAAGTTCTTTAAGATGCAATAATGGATATTCTTGTTGTATTAGAAAATAATAATGGGTCCATCCACCGTATGAGTCTTGAGGCAATTGTCGCTGCTCAGAAACTGGCAGATGAACAAAGTCTCAGCAATGCTATACTTGCTATAGGGTCAGATACAAGTGCATTGGCAAATGCTGCAGCAAAATACAATATAGGAGAAGTGTTAACTGTAGAGCATAATTTGCTTAGTGGTTATAACTCCGATGGCTTTGCAGCAGCAGTAAAACAAGTGATCGACCAAGAAAAACCCAGCTATGTTTTCTTTGGTCACACTTATATGGTTAGAGATTATGTACCAAAGATTAGTGCCCAGTTGCAGCGGCCATTTTTATGCGATGTAATTTCCCTTAACACTACTACTAACCTTACATTCACCAAACAGGCGTTTAATGCAAAGCTTGCTGCCGATCTTGGTGTTGCGTCTGAAGGGACGGTTTTAGTGAGCTTTCAATCTGCAGCATTCAATGCGGATCTGATTTCATCTGGTTCAGCTGATATTCGAGAAGTTGCAATTGAACTGAATGAAGGGATGATAAAAACATCAGCAGAGGATCCATTTCAAGAAGAGGCAGGTGGTGTAGATCTAACCGCGGCAGAAATCATCATTTCGATAGGCCGGGGGATAGGTAAGGAAGAAAACTTGCCTATCGCTGAAGCATTGGCCCAGGCAATTGGTGGAGAAATCAGTTCTTCCCGACCCGTGGTAGACTCGGGTTGGCTGCCTTCCTTCCGGCAAATAGGAAGTTCAGGACAGACTGTATCACCAAAACTTTATTTTGCTTTGGGCATTTCTGGAGCCATCCAGCATGTTGTGGGTATGAAAGGTTCTAAAAATATTGTAGCCATTAATAAAGATGGTGAAGCACCAATTTTTGAATTGGCTGACTACGGAGTGGTTGGAGATCTTTTAGAGATTGTGCCCAAGCTCACGGAAGCGATTCTGGCTGCAAAAACCTGATGCCTGAACGAGAAATCCTTGATCTGGATGTTCTTTTTGTAGGTGCTGGGCCAGCTAGCTTGGCCGGTGCGATCCAACTAAAAAGGCTTTTTAATGAATCAGGTTTTGAAGCCAGCATTGCCGTTCTAGAAAAAGCGAGTGAGGTCGGATCTCATTCTTTGTCAGGTGCAATAATTGACCCCAGATCTCTTAATGAACTATTTCCTGATTACAAAGACCGCAATGTTCCTTTTGAAGCGGATGTAAAAGAAGAACATATGTATTATTTGATGGAAGGAAAGAAAATTCCTTTCCCATACGTACCGCCCTCTATGCGCCATCATGGATGCTATGTAACATCTCTAGGGAAGTTCACGCGCTGGCTTGGTGAACGCGCGGAAGATGAAGGGGTTGACATTTTCTGCGGATTTTCTGGGACTGAATTTATTTATGATGATGATAAAGTGATTGGTGTTAAAACAGGTGACCGGGGTATCGATAAGGATGGAAAGCACAAACCGCATTTCGAGCCAGGGGCGGATATCCATGCTAAAGTAGTGGTTTTGGGTGAAGGTTCACGAGGGAGCCTAACGAAAAAGCTAATCCAAAAATACAACCTTATGGAAGATCGGAATCCTCAAGTATGGGCTGTCGGGGTGAAAGAACTTTGGCAGATGCCAAGCAATACAGTAACACCTGGATATGTAGCGCATACCATGGGCTACCCATTGGGTCAAGATATATTTGGCGGTGGATTTATATATGGTATGCAAAATGATATACTAGATCTGGGACTTGTGGTTGGTTTGGATTACCAGAATCCTGGAGTGGACCCACAGCATGAATTGCAAAGACTAAAGAAACACCCATGGATTCGCTCATTACTGGCTGATGGCGAAATAATCGCATATGGCGCGAAATCGCTTCCTGAAGGCGGATGGTACTCACTGCCAAAACTGACTGTTGGTGGCGCCATGCTGATCGGTGATTCTGCCGGATTTCTTAATGGCCAGCGCCTTAAAGGAATTCACCTGGCAATGAAATCAGGTATGTTAGCCGCCGAAACAATTTCAGAAGCTTTTATTGCAGAGGATTTCAGTGATGCATCTCTTGCTTCCTTTACAAATAAGGTGAATTCAAGTTGGCTTAAGAATGAACTGTGGAAAGTGCGGAATTTCCATCAGGGCTTCGATCGCGGACTGCTTGGCGGAATTATCAATTCGGGATTGGGCTTGTTTACAGGCGGCCGTGGCTGGGGTATAAAAGACCGCCTACCAGGCCACCATGGACATGAGCTTATGCAAAAAGGTACAGCTGAAGATCGGTATGCCGATTTGGAATTCGATGGGAAATATCTGTTTGATAAAGTAACAGATGTGTATTACTCAGCCACAGCACATGAGGAAGATCAGATTCCTCATTTACATGTTCGAGATATGAATATCTGTATTACAAAATGCACTGAAGAATACAACAATCCCTGTGAAAAATTTTGCCCTGCTGATGTGTATGAAATGGTACAGCAAGATGAAGGTAAAAGGCTGCAAATTAATTTCTCAAACTGTGTACACTGTAAAACATGTGATATTATGGATCCCTACCAGATTATTGACTGGGTTCCACCTGAAGGCGGCGATGGTCCTGGCTGGGTTAATCTATAGTATAAATTCAAAGGATAATCCTTAATAAGCATGAAATTAAAAAGCATATTATCATTCGATTTCTTCACCAGTTTCAGTTTTATTCATTCATACCATAATAATAATAGTATATACATAGAGATATAAATAAGGGTACTTAACTTCGACGCCTTTGTAGGATAAGAGTTTTCCCTAAAAAATGAAAAATAGAATATTATATCTCATTATTATGCAATGCAGCGCTATAGGTATTGCAGAAAAACTGGACAGTATTAATCCAAGTCAATTACGCTTCCGTGAAATTGTAGCTACACGTACTAGCGCGCCACCAATCATTGATGGTATTATTGATGATGAAGTTTGGGAAAATGCAAAAATCGAAAATGAATTTGTGCAATTTGAGCCATATAATTTGTCAGTGCCGTCTGAAAAAACTGAAGTTCGTTTAATATATGACAATGACCATGTGTATATCGCAGTAAATAATTATGATTCTGAACCAGAAAAAATAACAGGAATATTAAACCGGAGAGACCGCTGGATGGAAGCCTTCGACACTCATTCAGATTGGGTAGGCATTGCCTTTGATTCAAACAATGATGACCGTACCGGCTATTGGTTTGCTGTGAATCCAGCTGGATCAAGGATGGATGTATATGTTTCTGGTGAGGGTATGCAAGCATTCAATCCCAGCTGGGATGTAGTGTGGGAATATAAAACGGCCCGACATGACCAGGGATGGTCCGTAGAAATGAAAATACCGTTTAGTGTATTTCAATTTGATACAAATAAAAATGAAGATTGGGGCTTTCAAATTTCCAGGTACATTCATCGTTTACAGGAAGAAGTGCATTGGCCAGGCAGGGCAAAAGGTCTCAGTGGTTTTGTACCTTATTATGGTATACTAAAAGGAATAGATAATATCCCCTCACCAAAAAAGGTTGAAATATTACCGTATGTATTAAGTGGGAATAATGATAAATCAAATGTCAGTTCCTTAGGGATAGATATGAAATATGGTTTGAGTGCAAAGTCATCTTTGAACCTGACAATCAACCCGGATTTTGGTCAGGTAGAAGCTGACCCATCGGTATTGAACCTCACTGCATTTGAAACGAAATTTGAGGAAAAGCGTCCGTTTTTTATTGAGGGAGGCTCATTTTTCAAAAATCGATACCAATTATTTCACTCACGGCGGATTGGTGAAACACCAAACGCATTAACTCCCGATGAGGGCGAGGTTATTGATAGACCAGATGCAACAACAATTCTAGGGGCTGGAAAAATTTTGGGTGAAACTGCTGGTGGAACTAAATATGGTATTATTGAAGCAGTAACTGATGAAGAATTCGGTGTGTGGGAATACGAAAGTGGCGATTCTACTATTCGGGAAAACATAATGCTTGAACCTATGACCAATTATTTTATTGGGCGGGTTGAGCAACCTGTATTTAATAATTTATCAACGATTGGTCTAATGGTGACTGATTTGCGCCGTAATGAGGCTGGGGATGCCAATGTTTTAGGACTTGACTGGAAACTAAAATTCATGGACAATGCACTTACATTAAAGGGACAAATAGTGCATTCAACAAAGGACGGTAAATCTGGTAATGGCGCCCGTTTTAATATGGGTTATCTTGATCCAAAATGGTGGGATCTAAATGTTGTAGTTGGATTCACTGATGATCAATACGAGATCAATGATATGGGATTCAATGAACGGAATGATAAATGGTATTATGGTTCATATGGAGGATTGCGAAAACAGGATCCCTGGGGCAGGTTTTTAGGCAATTTTTTAGAGTATAGATTCTTTATTAATGGCCGTCGAAAGGATAGGCTTACGCTTTCAAAATCCTTATCTATTGAACAAAGAAATGAATTAAAAAATTACTGGAGTTTTGGTGCGGAACTTAATATGCAATTCGCTGCCTATAATGATGAAGATACATTCCGGGATGAACGTGCTTGGGTATATCAATCTGAAACAGAAGGATATGGTATATTTTGGTTTCAAACAGATAAGCGTAAGAAATTAATTTTAAGGGTCGGTGGAGGCTATGGACGAGGAGAATATCGCCCGTGGGGTTATAGAGTTGGGGGAAAACTACGGTTTCAACCCTTAAATAATATTAACCTGATGATTGAAGGGTTCCAGGATTTGGGCACAAAGTCTATGGAATGGGTTGGTATTGAAGAAGATTCTATAGGCACAAATATTATCTATGCTGAATCAGCATCTTTAATGAATGATATTCAGTTCAGATTCAATTGGACCTTCACGCCTGATTTGACTTTTGAAGCGTTCATTCAACCGTTTACCGTGGATATGAATTATAAAACTTTTCATAAGCTATTGGCTGAGAAAACAAGAGATTTGGAACCATATCAATACAATGATAACCCAGATTTCAGAATAAATAATATTGTAGGTACGTTGGTATTGCGTTGGGAATACCGGCCGGGTAGTACACTATTTTTTGTTTATAATCTGCATACCAATAACTATTATTCAGCCAGCGATGACAGCTGGGATAAAGACACAGCAAATTCCTTATTTATCAAATTCAACTATTGGTTGCAGATCTAAAAAGTATTTATCTATTTCGACAGGTCCGACAATTGGATATTTAACTTTTCAGCGAGTGCAATAATGCGCTCATCACGGTAAAATTCACCAAAATAAATTTTATTAATTCCAGCATTGGCAATCATTTTAAAACAGTCATAGCATGGAGACGCGGTTACAAATATTTCGCTATTCTCGATTCTTGTTCCATGTCTGGCAGCTTGAACAATGGCATTAGCTTCAGCATGGATTGTGCGGACGCAATGATCATTTACCATTTCATGGCCAGTATCATCGCAGTGGTCTGCGCCTTTGATACTGCCATTATAGCCAGTAGATAATATTGTCTTTCCCCTAACAATTACAGCACCAACTGCTTTGCGATCACATGTTGAACGGGTGGCAACCTCGCGAGCAATATTCATGAAATAATCAACCCAGCTTACGCGATTATTTTTATTAGACATCTAAATGGTAAGAACTATTTACGCTTTATTGCGATTATATATTTTTATTGTAGCGCAGGGTTCACCGTAAAGGATATCATCGGCGACTTGTGCAAGTCTCGCGGTCAGTATCAAATAGGCCCAAGTTGGAACTGGAACGGAAGAACAACCTTTAATCATCACTCGTTTTGCATTATAATCATCCCAATTGATCTCTGATACTTTTTTACGAAATGATTTTTCCCTAATAATACCTTCATCCAAAAAATCATCGAGATAAATAGTTTCCATTATTACAAAGTTATTCCTTGATCAACTCAGTGGATATATAAGGATCTTTGTTCCCCATAAAATAGTGATAGTCTAAAATGGAATAGCCTTCATTATTGCGCGTTGGGCAGGTACTGCAGCTTTTGGATCCGTCTTTTCGGTGACGCAATATTTCTAATATTTTATTATCTGTTTCTGCAGCCCCAGGAACCAGTTCTTCATCTGTCTCTATATACCAGCGCATGGTAACCATGTATTTAAATGATTTTTTTTCTTTTGCCTCAGCAGCCATAATGCACTCCTTAATTTATTTTGTAATAGTACCCATTAATGATGGTAAGGATTCTATTATTTTCTGAAGTTTAATGAATTTAGGCGAAAATTTTGGTTGTTTTTTCAATACTTTCGCAAAATATATCTATATCCTTCTCATTATTATATATATAGAAACTAGCACGATTAGTGGCAAATACACCCAATTTATCCATAATTGGCTGGGCGCAGAGCTGGCCAGCGCGTATGGCAATTCCATCCTGATCAAGGAATTGCGCCAAGTCCTGTGGATGGACACCAGTTACTTCAAAACTGATTACAGGACCGCGGTCATGGTGATTGCCATGTATCTTAATTGAATCCATTATTGTGAGTTTCTTCATGGCATATTTAGTGAGATCTTGGCAATGATTTTGAATAACATCCAGACCAATCCCTTTTATATATTTAACCGCAGCGCCTAGCCCAATAGCTTGAGCGATATTCGGCGTGCCCGCCTCAAATTTATAGGGTATATCGTTCCATGTTGATTGTTCCATTGTTACCGACCTGATCATTTCACCGCCTCCTTGAAAGGGTTGCATCTTTTCAAGTAACTCTGGTTTGCCGTATAATATGCCGATGCCGGTTGGTCCAAGCATTTTATGGCCTGAAAAAGCGTAGAAATCACAGTCGATGTCTTTTATATCAGTGCGCCCATGGGGGACCCATTGGGCGCCATCAACAAGTGTTACGGCCCCAACATCGTGAGCCATGCGTACAATATCTTTCACTGGATTAATGGTACCTAAAACATTTGATTGGTGTATAACAGCTACAAATTTTGTTTTTGTTGTGAAATATTTATCCGGATCTTCAAGATCAAGAGAACCATCTTCATTGAAAGGTATATATTTTAAGCTTGCGCCTGTTGCTTGAGCAACAAGCTGCCAGGGCACAAGATTACTATGGTGTTCCATTTCAGTGACAAGTATTTCATCTTTAGATGTTAGATTATTTCTTGCCCAGGCATAGGCGGTGAGGTTTATTGATTCTGTTGTTCCGCCAGTGAAAATAATGGATGTGTTGTCTGCGCCAATAAAATCGGCGATGGTTTGTCGGGCATCTTCATAAGCGGTAGTAGCTTTTTCCCCGAAACTGTATACTGCCCGATGAACATTGGCATTGAACTCGGTATAGTATTTATTTACTGCGTCTAGTACTGCTTGGGGCCGCTGCGTAGTCGCAGCATTGTCAAGGTAAACTAGCGGTACTTCTGAATTAGTATAAATCGGGAAATCTTCCCGAATTTGGTTGGGGTCAAAATTTTCCAAGGAAACCCTATAGTAGACCCATCTGCAGTCTTGCTGCTTCTGAAATCATAGACTGATCCCACGGCGGATCCCATACAAGTTCCAGTTTAACATCTCCCACACCTGGGACACCGTTCACCTTTTGTTTAACTTCGTCGGCGATTACCGGCCCCATCCCACATCCAGGCGCAGTAAGCGTCATTTTGATTTCTACCAGCGTGCTATCGTTATCCATTGGATTGAATTCACAAGAATAGATTAAACCCAAATCAACTATATTAACGGGTATTTCAGGGTCATAGCATGTTTTCATTACATCCCATACCGCCTGTTCATTTATATCTCCATTATCTTTTTCATTTGCTTTATCAGTACTATCCAGTACTTCTTTCCCTATAGCGTCAGCATCTTTACCATCGATACGGAATAAATTACCACCGATCATGACAGTATAACTTCCACCCAGCGCCTGCGTAATTTGCCCTACCTCATCTTTTTTTAATGTGGTTTTTGAACCAAAGGGTATTGTTATAACTTCGACATCACGCGTTAGAGTTACCTGTTCATCAATATGTGTGGGATTGATCATGATTACGCTACCAGCTCATGTTGAATCTTATTGATCGCCGCACCAAAACCATTTGTTCTCTGGTTACTAATTGTTCCCTCAAGACCAATATGATCTAATATATTCTGACCATCGATTGATACTATATCTTCTTTTCGCTGCCCATTAAATAATCTTTGCAGAATAAATAACAAGCCTTTAACGATCATCGCATCAGAGTCTGTTTGAAAGTTATAAGTATCATCGGTTTGTTTATCAGCAATGATCCAGGCTTGTGAAATACAGCCATTAACTTTGTTGTTATCAGTCTGCTTTTCAGGAGGTATTCCTGAAGATTTTTTGGCCAGATCAATTAAAAGTACGTATTTTTCTTGTGGTTCATTGAAGATGGAGAACTCATCTTTTATTAGGGTCATCGTATCCTGGATCGTAGTCATAGCGTCACACCAATATGCTCGAGCCAAGTAGTCAGTTTTTCATCGATATAAGTGTCAATATTTGTATTGGTTATGGTTTCCATAACTTCTTTAGCAAACCCGCTGATTAGTAATAATTGTGCCGTTCGTACATCAATACCACGGGAACGTAAATAGAATATTGCATTCTCGTCCAATTGACCAGTTGTGGACCCATGGGAACACTTTACATCATCTGCATAGATCTCTAACTGCGGATTAGAGTGGGCCATAGCCTTATCGGTTAGCAGCAGATTTCTTGTAGTCTGCTGCGCGTCTGTTTTTTGCGCACCTTCACTTACAATTACACGTCCGTTAAACACACCTGCTGAAGTATCAGATAAAATATATTTAAATAATTGGTTACTGTTGCAGTTTTCTTTCAGGTGATTGATAATGATGTGCTGATCAAGGTGTTGATGATCTTTCGCGATACAGAGACCATTAACCATAGATGATGCACCACTGCTGGCCAGATTTACTTGAATATTCTGACGGTATAGCGAACTTCCGGAAGCAAAATGAAAAGCATTTAATTGGGCATCTTTTCCAAGTGAATAGACCGTATCAGCAATATGGCTACCATTGTGGTCTTCCTCTTGTATACGAGTGTGATTTAATATAGCATTATTAGATAATTTTATATTGGTAACAACATTTTGCCAGTATTGAACATTGGTTGCTCCGGCGTAGTGTTCGATAATAGTAGTTTCAGAATCAGTACCCGCAACTATTAGAAAAAGAGGATGATTCATAATGGGCTCAGTTAAACCGGTAGTGTAATAAAGAATATGTATTGGATCATCAATGACAGTATTATTTCCAACAATTATGGCTAATCCTGAGTTCATCAGCGCTGTATTTAAATTGTGAAATGGGTTTGAATTATCAACCACAGTATTATTAAATATTTCTGGATTGGTCGCATATGCATGCTGCAATGTTTGCACAGTTACTTTGTCTGGTAGTACAGACAAATTTTCTTGAAATTTCCCATTGATAATAAGTATCCGATTGCAATTAGTTATGGCTGGTAGTGTTTCTGGAATCGGCGGTAGATCTACAGGTGAAGCCAAACGGTAGGATGTTTTTTCGAGTGCCGAAAAATCCGTGAATTGCCAGCCTTCCCATTTTTTATTTGGTAAACCGACCTCTTTATATTTTTTATAAGCACTACTGCGCAAAGTGCGCAGGGTATCTGGCTCTTCGTCCCAAAATTGGATCAATTGGTTTAAATCTTTTTCAAGAAATTGCATTTTAATTATCCAACCAGCTGTAGCCCTTTTCCTCTAATTGTTCAGCGAGATTTTCACCGCCAGATTTAGCGATTTTTCCATTGATCAGTACGTGTACATAATCCGCTTCCAGGTATTTTAAAATTCTTTGGTAATGGGTGATGATAACAATGGCACGATCATCCCGGCGGTAATTATTAACGCCCTCGGCCACAATTTTAAGAGCATCTATATCTAATCCGGAATCAGTTTCATCCAGGATGGCAAGCGCTGGCTCAAGGGTGAGCATCTGCAGTATTTCATTCCGCTTCTTTTCGCCGCCGGAAAATCCATCATTCACGGCCCGATGCAAATATTTCTCATCCATTTCGACTGCTGCCAATTTTTTTCTGATCAACTTTAGGAATTCCACAGCGTCTAATTCTGTCTTGCCTTGATGTTTTCTTATAGCATTCAATGCTGCCTTGAGAAAATAGGTATTGTTAACTCCGGGAATGATTACGGGATATTGAAATGACATAAAAATGCCGGCTAAGGCTCTTTCTTCGGGGCTCTGGTTGAGAATACTGGAACTATTAAAAAATATATCACCACTGGTAATCTGATAGGATTCCCGTCCGGCGATGACATTGGCCAATGTACTTTTACCAGAACCATTGCGGCCCATTATAGCATGTAATTCGCCCGGATGTACCGTCAGGTTTATGCCCTTGAGAATTTCCTTATCTCCGTCGACTTTTACGTGTAAATCTTTGATTTCTAGCATAATCTACCCTGGATCAACCAACGCTTCCTTCAAGAGTTACTTCCATTAGTTTTTGCGCCTCTACTGCAAATTCCATGGGTAATTCCCTAAATACTTCCTTGCAGAAACCATTCACAATCAAGGACACTGCATCCTCCGTAGAGATTCCCCGCTGGTTACAATAAAATAATTGATCCTCTCCAATAGTGGAAGTAGATGCTTCATGTTCCATTTTTGCGCTGGGATTGCGCACGTCGATATAAGGAAAAGTATGAGCACCGCATTGATCACCGATCAATATTGAATCACACTGGGAATAATTTCTGGCATGCTCAGCATTTTTCATGATTTTTACCTGGCCACGATAGGTGTTTTGCCCCTTACCGGCAGAAATACCTTTGGAAATAATTGTACTACGGGTATTCTTGCCAGAATGAATCATTTTAGTACCCGTATCCGCTTGCTGAAAATTGTTGGCAACCGCTACAGAATAAAATTCGCCGACTGAGTCATCGCCTTTCAAAATACAACTAGGATATTTCCAAGTGATAGCTGATCCAGTCTCTACCTGTGTCCATGAAATTTTTGAATTGGATCCTGCGCAAATACCGCGCTTGGTCACAAAGTTATAAACACCACCCTTACCGGTTTCTGGGTTACCGGGGTACCAGTTCTGAACTGTGGAATATTTAATCTCTGCATCTTTATGAGCTACCAATTCAACTACCGCAGCATGGAGTTGGTTTTCGTCACGCATGGGAGCGGTACAGCCTTCGAGATAACTCACGTGACTACCTTCATCTGCTATGATCAAGGTACGCTCAAACTGGCCCGTATTCATGGCATTGATGCGAAAATAGGTGGATAATTCCATGGGACAGCGCACCCCTTTGGGTATGTAAACAAAACTCCCGTCACTGAATACTGCAGAGTTAAGCGCCGCAAAGTAATTGTCAGTGTATGGGACAACCGAACCTAAATATTTCTTTACCAGATCTGGGTGATCCTGAACAGCTTCTGAAAAGGAAGAAAATATAACTCCTGCTTTTTCCAGGTCTTCTTTGAAGGTGGTAGCAACAGAAACACTGTCAAAAACAGCATCTACCGCCACTCCGGCCAGCATTTTTTGTTCTTCCAGAGGAATACCTAGTTTTTCATAAGTTTTAACTAGTTCTGGGTCCACTTCATCAAGACTTTTTGGACCTTCAGATTTATCTTTTGGGGCGGAATAGTAGCTGATTTTTTGATAATCAATCTTAGGATAATCAACCTTGGCCCAATCGGGCTCATTCATGTTCAGCCAATGGTTATAAGATTTTAAGCGCCAGCTAATCAACCAATCCGGCTCATTTTTTTTATTGGAAATCAAGCGGATAACATCTTCATTCAATCCTGGGGGAATCGTGTCCTGTTCTATATCGGTTACGAAACCATATTGGTAGTCTTGAGAAGTAACCTTCTCAATGGTTTTGTTTTGGGTTTTCAATGGGTTTTCCTAGACCGAAAAACTCGTTCCACAACCACAGGAACGGTTTGCATTTGGATTATGTATCTTAAAACCACCATTGAGCATATCATCTGAAAAATCGACTTCTATTCCGCGGACATAGAGCCAACTGTTTATATCACAAAAGATTGTTAAACCACTACTCTCAAACACTTTATCCTGTTCACCGCGTTTTTCATCAAAGGTCATTTTATAGCTCATGCCTGAACAGCCACCCTGTTCTACGGACATACGTAAACCCCAGTTCTCTTTATCCTCAATTTTCATGGCTTTCTTGATCCGTTCAGAGGCCCGTGGGGTTACAGAAATAGCTGCTGTAGTGAATTCCTTTAATTCTTTTTCTTTAGTGCTCATGGTTTACTCCCATTCAGGTGATTCTGTATTTTCCAAGGGCGCCGGTGTTGGGTAAAACCCCAGTTTTTCCTTTGCTACATCGGTCATCATCTCTGGTTTCCAGGGCGGATCAAACGTAACGTTAACGGTGGTCAGATTTACTCCATTTAGCGCTTCGACTTTTTGTTTAATATCCTGGGCCATTTGATCGGCCATGCCGCACCCCGGGGTAGTGAGTGACATAGTGATGACAACATCTACTGGTCCGGCGGTTTCTTTATTGTAGGCAATATTATAGATCAGTCCCAAGTTCCATAAATCTACCGGAATCTCCGGATCAAAACACTGTTTCAGTACAGCTATAATATCTGCTTTTTTTAGTTCTGCCATTGGTACTCCTAGCTGGTTACATCCTGCACCGTCATACCGCGAAACATATTTATCATATTGGCATTGATGCGCTGGATGGGTGTGCGAATATTGCAGTGGTCAATCTGCATACAGTTTAAATCATAAAAACAATCACTGAGGCCTAGCGGACCTTCCACTCTTTCAAAGAATTCAACGAGATTAATATCATCAAGGTGGGCCTTAAGCCGATAGCCACCACGAGGCCCGTTAATTGGTTCAATAATATTTTCTTTCGCCAGATGCTGTAATGTTTTGGCTAGAATCTCCAGCGGTATATTATACTTAGTTGCAATTTCTTTGGTAGAAGATACCAATTCAGGCGATTTACCCTGCATGTACCGCAATGCAATAAGCGCATATTCAACTTTTCTTGTTAGTTTCAGCATTTTTATATCCGATAACTATTGTCGTATATAATACGCTATTTACTGAATACTTTACAAGTAATTATAATACGGTAATAAGAACCTCAGAATTTTCTATTATTTTGCCAATTTGGAAGGCTGAAATAGGTTCTTTATCATTATAGCTATCAAGAAATTCAACTGCCCGATCTTGTGGTAGAGCAATCAGCAAACCACCAGAAGTTTGGGCATCAGCAATCATTAATTGGTGCAATTCTGTAATTGATTCTGAAAAATAGGTGAATTGATTTGCGTGGGAAAGGTTCCTTTTGGTCCCACCAGGTATGTTATTTTGTTGTGCTAATTGTTCCGTACCCGGCAAGAACTTTAGGTCACTATAATTGATTTGCATTGCTACATTACTATTGCGGCATAATTCTGCAGCATGACCAAGTAGACCAAAACCTGTTACATCTGTTGAGGCATGAACGGAATGATCGATTAGCAAGCTGCCGGCAAGTTTGTTCAACAAAGCCATTGAATCGATAGCAGCATCAATCGATTCCACAGAAGCTTGTTCATTTTTAATACCGGTAGTTATTATACCTGTTCCCAGTGGTTTTGTTAATAGGATTGCATCTCCAGGTTTTGCTCCAGAATTTTTTACCAAATGATCTTGTGATACTTCACCAGTAACAACCAGTCCATATTTTGGTTCTTGATCATCTATGCTGTGCCCGCCAACGATGGATATCCCGGCTTCTTTTGCTTTGTCAGCACCACCTTGTAATATTTCTGAAAGTATTTCTTTCGGAAGATCCTTGATTGGAAAACCAACAATATTCAAGGCAAATAGTGGCGTACCGCCCATGGCATAAATATCTGAAATTGAATTAGCTGCTGCTATCTGTCCATACATATAGGGATCATCTACGATTGGTGTAAAAAAGTCGACTGTCTGTAAGATATACCGGTCGCCTTCAAGACGTACAACTGCGGCATCGTCAGCCTTATCAAAACCGACGACTACACGATCATCATCCTCAATCATAAGATCACCCAGAACCTGGGCTAGGTCATCAGGACCGATCTTACATGCTCAGCCAGAGCCGTGGGATAACGTAGTTAACCGTATTTGTTCTTTTGTTTTCATGGGTTAATGTATTAGTTAAGCAAAAAGAAAAAATTATAAGCTATCAGCTAATTTTCGAATGTCTTCAATTGTATTTATGTCCCTATCAACAAGGTATTCCAAATGAATAGTCTTGAATCGAGAATGAATTTGGATCTGAGACTGATAATGATGTAGAACCATGGGTATATGCATCGTTTTGAAAACCATTAATGAGAATGGAAAGTCCAATTCAGTTGGTTTTAAACTTGCCATTGTCGTGTTATTATTCAGCATTTGTTTACGACATTCTTGAATATCTTTCAGTAGCAGTTTTTTCCGATATTCCCAGGGGGCAGTAATATCTGCAACCGATTCAATAAATTCATAACCTTGAGAAAAATGTTCTAAAAAATATCTTCCGTAGGCACCACCGCTGAATTCTTTATTCAAATGTTCATTAATTTGTTCTTTTTTTGTTGTAAGGTATTGCTTCCAGTTGCTGAAATCTGACCTAAAGAGGAAATACCCAAAAGATGTTTTAAATGAATTCCGCTGGGTGAAAAACGATTTTATTTCATAGGTTAATTTTTTGATCTCATTACGCAAATCATGAGAAAACAGCTGTACCGTTATCGGAGAATAGTTATCTGGTAGCTTTAAAAAATCCTTGGGGATGATGGCTTCTGATAATTTTAGAGTATAGCCCTTTTCAAAGCCCTGAATATTCAGTTCAATGAATGCTCCTAGATCACTTAGTTTGATAAGGTTATTTAATGCTTGATCAAATTCTGGGAAAGTGGCAATAGAGGGGTTTGAAGATCGTGGCAATTCACCAAAAAGAGATAATTGGCGGGGATCGTTTGGATCTCGCTGGGTGACCATAATGGTATATATTACGTTTTAAAGGGTTGAAGTGCAACAATCCAGCGTTTTAATCTCTTTTTGACCTAAAATATTTTTCTTAACAGTGAATTCATTGTGAGGAACTAAAAAGTGATGCTAAATTTTGATCTCATAGTGGTTAATTATTTTAAAAGACTATTAGTTACACCATTTGAAGTGACACTATTTTACTAGCACATAACGCATCCAATATTTAACGAAATTCCCTATATAAACCCTTGAGCATAGAAACAAAGAACGTAGATAAGGTTGTGATCCGTTTCGCCGGAGACTCCGGTGATGGGATGCAGTTGACAGGTACACGATTTACAGAAACTACAGCAATCGTTGGAAATGATTTAAGTACGTTACCAGATTATCCAGCTGAGATTCGGGCACCAGCCGGGTCTTTGGCAGGTGTTAGTGCCTTTCAGCTGCACTTCAGTTCCAAGGATATTCATACACCAGGAGACCAGCCAGATGTACTGGTTGCCATGAATCCTGCAGCACTCAAAGTCCATTTAGCAGATCTGGTGCCAGGTGGCATTATAATCACTAATGAGAGCGCATTCAGTCCAAAAAATTTGAAATTGGCAGGCTATGATAGTAATCCGCTAGAAGATGATACATTGGATAGTTATGAGTTGTATTCAATTGAAATGAGTCGCTTGGTGGCCACGGCCTGTGAGGATATGGATATATCACCGAAAACAGTAGAACGTACCAAGAATATGTTTGCACTTGGTATTCTGTACTGGATCTACAATAGGCCCCTGGAACCCACCATAAATTGGCTGGGAGTAAAATTTAAAAAACGTCCTGAATTGATTGATTCCAATATTAGAGCACTGAATGCCGGCTATAATTACGGGGACACAGTAGAAATATTTACCACACGTTTTGCTGTTGAAAAGGCACCACTAGCTGCAGGTAAATACAGGAATATCAATGGAAATTATGCTACGAGTATTGGTCTACTGGCTGCATCAGAGAAAGCGAATATTCCATTATTTTATGGCGGTTATCCAATTACACCGGCCAGCGATATACTGCATTCCTTGGCTTCATTTCGCCATTTTGGCGTTAAAACTTTCCAGGCAGAAGATGAAATCGCTGGTATTTCTTCTGCCATCGGCGCTTCATTTGCAGGAAATATTGGTGTGACGGCATCATCTGGTCCTGGAATTGCTTTAAAATCTGAGGCGATTGGGTTGGCAGTCATTGCAGAATTACCTCTCGTAATCGTTAATGTTCAGCGCGGTGGACCCAGCACTGGCTTGCCAACCAAGACAGAACAGGCTGATCTTTTTCAGGCCTTGTACGGCCGCAATGGTGAAGCTCCTGTACCTGTGATTGCCGCTCAAACACCTGGAGATTGTTTTTACGCAGCGTTCGAAGCCTGCCAGGTAGCGATTAAATACCGGACTCCAGTATTCATGCTTTCCGATGGCTATTTGGCCAATGGATCAGAACCGTGGTCCATACCCAATTTTGATGATTTACCTAGTATTCACCCTGATTTTTCTAACAATGAAAATGGATCGACTTTCATGCCCTATGCCCGCGATGACAAAACAATGGCCAGACCCTGGGCTACCCCGGGGACGCCTGGATTAGAACACCGCATTGGTGGATTAGAAAAAGAGGATGTGACCGGCAATGTTTCCTATGACCCTGAAAATCACCATCACATGACAGAATTACGGGCCAAGAAAGTGGCTAATATAGCACAAGATATCCCGCCTACAGAAATTTTGGGTGCGGCAAGCGGAGATCTTTTGATTCTCAGCTGGGGGGGCACCTATGGCTCATGTAGATCGGCAACGGAAAGATTGCAGAACGAGAGCAAAAGGGTAAGTCTGGTACATTTACGGTGGTTGAATCCACTGCCAAAGGATTTAGGCGAAATTTTAATTCGATTTAAGAACGTCCTTATTCCGGAATTGAATATGGGTCAGCTATCCAAAATGATACGAGCTGATTATCTTGTAGATGCGCAAGGTTTAAATCATGTAAGAGGTCGGCCGCTCAGATCAGCAGATATTGTAACCAAAGCGAAAAAACTAATAGGGTAAGATTATGGCAGAAGCTACAGTTGAAACACCAAAATTGGATCGCCGGGATTTTGTATCGGACCAAGCTGTACGCTGGTGTCCCGGATGCGGTGATTACGCCATCCTGTCCCAAACACAAAAAATATTTCCAGATCTAGGAATTGATAAAGAAAATTTTGTTTTTATATCTGGGATTGGTTGTTCTAGTCGTTTTCCATATTACATGAATACCTATGGATTCCATACGATTCACGGTCGGGCACCGGCTATTGCATCAGGAGTAAAATTAGCTAACCCCGAGCTATCGGTATGGGTCATTACAGGAGATGGTGATGCACTTTCAATCGGTGGTAATCATACTATTCATCTTCTACGGCGCAATCTGGACATCAATGTGATGCTATTCAATAACAGGATATATGGTTTGACCAAAGGTCAATATTCCCCTACCTCAGAATTGGGTAAAATTACCAAATCGACGCCGCTTGGTTCATTGGATAGGCCCTTTAACCCGACGGCTCTTGCATTGGGGGCTCACGCGAGCTTCGTAGCACGAGCCATTGATCGAGAAACAGCTCAGTTGCAATCTATGATCCAGCGGGCCCATAGCCATAGTGGAAGCTCATTTATTGAAATCTACCAAAACTGCAACATTTTCAATGATGGCGCATTTGCTCCAATGACTGAAAAAGAAACCAAAGCAGATAAAGTTTTGTGGCTGGAAAATAAAAAACCATTGGTATTTGGCGCAGAATTGAACAAGGGAATACGTCTTGATGGAAATGTACCCAAAGTTGTTGAAATTGGCGACAAATGGAGTACCGATGACCTTTTGGTACACGATGAAACTGATTGGATTATCGCAATGCTGTTGAGCAACTTTACTTATCAGGATGAGTTCCCGAATCCAATTGGTGTTTTTTACTCTGTAGATGAACCTATTTATGAAGTTATGCTTGATGAACAAATAAAATTTGCCAAGAAAAACAAGGGTATTGGCGATATGCAGACATTGTTAGATGGGACGGATAACTGGGTGGTAGAATAATTATTATGTCTTAGCTTTTAGCTATGGATTATCGCACTGAAAAAGACAGCATGGGGCCTGTCCAAGTGCCAAATGATCGTTATTATGGATCTCAAACACAACGATCCCTGAATAATTTTAAAATTGGTAAAGAACAATTTCCCCGTGAATTCATCCGTGCTTACGGAATTATCAAAAAAGCGGCAGCAGCAGTAAACAGCGCAGCAGGTCTACTAGACCCCCAACTTGCAAAAACTATTTCATCATCTGCAGATGAAGTGATTTCTGGTAAATTAGATGATCACTTCCCGCTTGTGGTCTGGCAGACCGGATCAGGGACGCAAACTAATATGAATGTTAATGAAGTGATCGCCAATCGTGCCATTGAAATGACTGGGGGTACACTCGGGAACAAGGATCCAGTTCATCCCAATGACCATGTAAATATGGGTCAGTCCACCAATGACACCTTTCCAACAGCGATCAATATTGCGGCTGTCGAATGTGTGGTTCATCAGCTGTTGCCAAATTTGGAGCGCTTGCGGGATGGACTGCATGCTAAAGAAGAAGAATTTTCCAATATTATTAAGCTGGGCCGAACCCATTTGCAGGATGCAACTCCTCTCAGTTTAGGGCAGGAATTTTCCGGTTATGTATCAGCTATTGAACATGGATGTAAACGGATCAAAAATGCATTGGACAGTTGCTATGAATTGGCCATGGGTGGCACTGCTGTTGGTACAGGAATCAATTCCATAGAAGGTTTTGGTGAAAAAACAGCAGCGGAAATCTCTAAACTCACTGACCTACCTTTTCGAACGGCTGAAAATAAATTTGAAGCACTAGGTGGCCAGGATAGCATAGTTGAGCTATCCAGCGCACTGAAAACTGTTTCCGTATCCTTATTCAAAATTGCTAATGACCTACGCTGGCTAGCTAGCGGTCCCCGTTCTGGGATCGGTGAACTTGTCTTACCAGCGAATGAACCTGGTTCTTCAATTATGCCTGGAAAAGTTAATCCGACCCAATGTGAAGCAATGACTATGGTTTGTACTCAGGTTATGGGTAATGATACAGCAATTACATTTGCAGGCGCAAGCGGCAATTTTGAACTGAATGTTTACCGACCAGTTATTGCTTTCAATATATTGCAATCAATTCGATTACTGGCCGATGCATGCGATTCATTTTTGGTAAATGCGATAGAGGGCATCGAACCCAATAAGCAGCGCATACATGAAAATTTATACAATTCCCTTATGTTGGTGACAGCATTGAATCCGCACATTGGTTATGACAAAGCTGCGAAAGTGGCCAAGAAAGCATATTCGGAAAATCTATCCCTGCGTGAAGCGATCGTGGAACTGGATTATATGAGTGAAGAGGATTTCGATAAGTTGGTCCAGCCAGAAAAAATGATACGACCACGCAAGATAAAGAAATAGTTTATTGCCCACTGATATTCAGTATAGTTTTATCAATGGTCACTTGAAACATAATTACTAAACAAACGTAAATTTCACAATGGCCAAGCAGGCAAATGAAGAGCTCTGGGCACGTTCTGTTGTACGATCTTTCTGGATCACTCTAATTGGTACAATTGGTGTAGTCATTTATATAATAGTTCTAGCACAGGACCTACCATCTATTGAACAATTGGAAAATTTTGATCCCGATCTAGTTACCAGGATTTATTCATCCGATGGAAAGATTATCCACGAACTTTTCCTCGAAAAACGTGTATTTGTTGAATTGGCCGGCATACCGCTCTATATGCAGCATGCAGTTATGTCCTCTGAGGATCGACGTTTCAGGAAACACTGGGGAATTTCATTGCGCAGTGTAGCACGGGCAATAATCACAAATATTCTAGCCCTGAGTTACCGCCAAGGTTTTAGTACGCTCACACAGCAGTTAGCCCGCAACCTTTACGATACTATCGGCTTCAAGAAAACGGTCACCCGTAAGATCAAGGAAATAATTACTGCAATCCAGATTGAAAAAACGTATACAAAGGATGAGATCCTAGAAATGTACCTGAATAGTGTTCATTTTGGACACGGAACCTATGGCGTGCAGGCTGCTGCAAAACGTTTTTTTGCTAAAGACGCTGAGGATCTAAGTATTGATGAATGTGCCTTGCTCGTGGGATTGCTACCTGCACCAGCTAGGTATTCACCAATTCGACACCCTGATAGAGCATTCGTGCGACGTAATACAGTACTGCGGTTGATGCACGATCAAAATTATATCACCGATGCGGTTTATGTTGAAGCACGTTCGACCGATCTGCAAAATATTCAAAAAGATCAATTTAGGGGAGTGGCCCCATATTTCACGGAATATATTCGCCGGGTACTTGAGACAGAAGACGAAAGACTTGGTGTGAATATATATCGTGATGGTCTTAAAATATTCACGACATTGGACTCCCGCTTGCAACAGTATGCTGAAGATGCTGTAATGCAGTCAATACTTGATAACCAAAAACGGTTGAATAAACGTTTGTTCAAGAATAATGAGGAATTTGAAAACCTGGCTTATTTTGGAATTTTCAGTGAGGATACTGTGCGCATGATGATGGAAGGGAAATTACCGCTTTACGAAGAGTTGAGGGATAAGCTCCTAGTTCAGTGTGCATTCGTAGCCTTGGATCCTAACACTGGCGCTATTTTGGCAATGGTAGGAGGACGGCCCGATTATGCGGATCAATTTAATCGCTCTACTCAGGCCAAGCGTCAGCCAGGCAGTGTTTTCAAACCGTTTGTTTACACTACTGCCATAGATAACGGTGTTCCGGTATCAAAGCAACTGCTGAATCAACCCGTAGTGCTTAAGGTGCCAAAACCCGATGGAGGTTGGGAGAACTGGAATCCACAGAATTATGATCAAAGTACAGGTGGACTAACAACGATCAGGGAAGGATTACGGCGATCATTAAATCTTGTAGCAGTGCGGATGGTACAGGAAGTGGTACCAGCTCGGGAAGTTGCGTCCACTGCAAAAAATATGGGCGTATCTACCAATATACGAGCAGTAGATGCCATCGCGCTCGGGACTTCTGAGGTTTACCCCATCGAAATGGTAGCGGCTTATTCAGTGTTTTCAAACGGTGGTGTTTATTCTGAACCTTTTGGAATAACAAGAATTGAAGATCGTTACGGAAATATTCTGATAGAGTATTACCCTAAGCAGAAAGAAATATTGAGTGAAGAAACAGCTTTTATGATGACCGATCTAATGCAGACAGTCGTAGATCGTGGCACCGGTGGCAGTATACGTTGGAAATACAATTTCTACCATCCCGCTGCTGGAAAAACAGGGACAACCCAAGGTTGGACTGATGCCTGGTTTGTGGGATTTTCCACCCAAATTGCAGCAGGCGCATGGTTTGGCATTGACGATCCTCAGGTAAGTCTTGGCAAAGGTGCAGATGGTACACGGGCGGCCTTACCAGCTTGGGCACGTTTCATGAAAACAGCTCATGATTCATTATATTATTCAAAGGAAGAATTCCAACAACCTGAAAAAGTAAAAACCTTTTCTATTTGTCAGGTTTCAAAAGAAAAACCAACACCGCTTTGTCCGTTAGAAAAAGAGTTGTTCATCCTGAGTACCGATCCTTCGCGACTATGTAAAATACACCGCCGCTAGTTTTTTTTAATCTTTTGAAGGAAAAAGTTGGTGATCTACATGCTTTTCACCAATGACCACAGATGTACTCAACATATTTAGTGCTTTATTTAATTTTTTAGAATTAGAATTGAACAACCGAATTAGCGGTTCTCCTTCCTTAACCTGGTCACCGATCTTGTGATAAAATTCCATGCCGGCAGTAGGGTCAAGCACCTCAGCTAATTCCTTGCGTCCGCATCCCAGTTCGGAGTTTGCCAATCCGATTAATTTTGTATCCATGGTGGAAATAATGCCTGATTGTTGAGCAGAATATACAGCTTCTTCAGAAGGTAGATGCAATGTTTGAAAGGATGCTATATCTGCGTGCGCGCCACCATGGGCAGACACCATTTCTAAAAATTTTTCAAGTGCAAGGCCAGTCTCGATCAATTCGCGCTGCATTTTCATGGCTGAACTTTTGTCTGATACTGTTTTTGCCTGGATCAATAATTTTGATCCCAATTCTAAGGTAACTGCCATAGTATCTTCTGACCCATCGTTTTGCAGGCAGTTTATTGCTTCTTTTACCTCACACCACAAACCTGCATACCTCCCCAATGGTTGGTCCATACTGGAAAAAACAATGTCTGTAGTAACATTAAAATTATTTCCGATTTGTTCTAGTAATATTGCCAGTTTCTGACCTTCCTCCAATGTTTCCATAAAAGCGCCATTTCCGATCTTTATGTCCATTACAAGTCCTTGAATGCCTTCAGCGATCTTTTTACTCATGATCGATCCGCAGATAAGAGGGATGGATCCCACAGTGCCGGTAACATCACGCAAGGCATACATTTTTTTATCCGCGGGACAAATCTCAGCGGTCTGCCCAATCATGGAAATACCAATATCATTGACATTGCGTTTGAATTCATCCAGTGATAAATCAACTTTATAACCAGGTATCGCCTCTAGTTTATCAAGCGTGCCACCAGTATGACCCAGACTACGACCGCTGATCATAGGGATAGCCAGGCCTGCAGCAGCCATAAGTGGACCAAGTATAAGTGAAACCTTATCACCAACACCGCCCGTACTATGTTTGTCTGCGACATAATTATCCAGAAATGAGAAATCCATTCTTTCGCCAGAATCTAGCATACTTTCCGTAAGGGAAAATGTCTCTTCCAGAGTCATCCCATTACTATGAATGGCTTTTAATAGGTTCGTCATTGTTTCATTAGAGATGCTACCTTGGGTATAGTCCAATATGAAATGTCTCAGGTCTACGATGGGGATAGCATTGTTCTGTTCTTTAATCTGGATTAGTTCAGCTGGGTTCATTGTTCGGCTCTTTAGCTGTGGTTTTTTTCCAAGGCCAGCGAAGTTGGATAGGGGCTCGTTCTCGTACTGTATTGATTGTTAAATATATACCAATGACCAGTAAAAGGACGTTTGGTGTCCACATACCAATTAAAGGTGATACTCGGTTGCGATCAGCCATTTCTTCTCCACCGATGAGAAAAATGTAGTAAACAAGGAAAAAGCCGAAGCCCATACAGATGGCCATCATAAAGCCGCCTTTACGGGTCAGTGTGCCTAATGGTGCGCCAACAAGCACGAAAAGAATACAGGCCACCGGAAGTGAAAATTTTTTATGAATCTCTACCCAATATTTGTTCTGATTTTTCTGATAATTTTGAATGAGGCGGTATTCATTATTCATCTGCCGTTCCAAGCTCTTTAATCTTCTTTCCTCACGACGCTGTTCTGCTGGCACAAGATTGGTATCATTCAAAACTGAAACGCGATAATCTTTCATTACCAATTCGGCTGCCGTCAGCGAAGGCGGTACCAGGCTATCGCCGATTACCTTTTTGAATGAACGACCAACCCGCTGTTTTACACGCTGGGATCTTTGCTTATAATTAGCCTGTTTATCAAGCATCATAGGTATGGTCATTTCACGGTCCGACCGGTTTGATGTATCACGTCGAGCAAGCATCAAATCATCGGCAGGTATGATTATCTTGTGTTGTTCAAAATTGATGCGCCGGTAATTACTGTAATCGTCCAGATTCAGTTCATGGATCTCACCATTGTAAAGCATCAGGATGATGGCATCATCAAGAGTTTTTAATTCACCGGTCTTTGAATAGATACTAGTTTGAATTTCCTTATTCTCTTTACTAAAAATGCGTACATCCTCCATTATACCATTATTATCCTTCCGGATGATCATACTATAATCAGGCAGACTATTGATAAAGTGACCCGGTTCAATATCAAGGCCAGGTCGTTTCTTATGGATGTCGCCCTGCAATAAGCGGGCAAAAAAATTCATTTCCGGCAAAACATAGTTATTGAAATAGGTGAGTCCGAGACAGATGAACAGTCCAAATAAGAGAGCCGGTCGAAGGATCGAAGTAAAGCTTATTCCCGAGGCGCGCATGGCGTTTATTTCATTATATTCTGATAATCTACCGAAAGCCATAAGCGTGGCAATCAGTACTGCCATTGGTACTGCTAGGGCTATAATCCAAGCTAAGTTTAGTAATAGATATTCAAGTATTGTGAAAATATTCAGGCCTTTCCCTAAAAATCGGTCGATCGCCCTAAGGAAAAAATTTATAAAAAGCATCAGTACGATGACCATCAGGGAATATGTGAAGGGTAGTATAAGTTCCTTTATGATATAGCGCGACACAAGACGCATGGAAAAAATTACCGACGAACAGGCAAATATGAAATGAGTCCTTTGTGATACTTTACAACTTGTCTGTGATAGGTAAGACCGGTAATTTCGCCCGCCTTTGCAC
>CAYYXU010000002.1:0-47185 GCA_964475645.1 uncultured bacterium
TGGTCCGTCCATCTTCCAGGTTTGCGTATGTGGAACAAACCACATTACGGTAAAAACCCATTCCATCTAAAAACACACCATCTGCAGCTAGAACTACAGATTGATCCACTAATTTTGGTAAAATAGGCAATGCTTCGGTATTGATTCCTGTTTCAGCCATCAGAATTGCTTTGGCTTCTTCAAATCGATATTTTTGGGATACAGATGCAGACATAGCATATTTCAGATAACCTGCAGTAATTAACATACTTACCATCGTAAATATGACAGCAGTAGGTGTAGCCATGCCTTTATAATTATTCCGCATCAACTTCCTTCTGGTCCACTTAAAAGAGACCTTGGGCTAATGTAGTGATTGGGCATGAATGCTGTTCGCTGAAACTGTACTAATTCCGTCACTGTACCCCCTGGGGCTACTGCAGATTCAACCTCAATATCCATATTAATTTCCCAGGTTGAATTAGAGTATCTTGCCAAGTTTGGCCGAATGAAATCAACCTCCTTGGCATAAAAATCTTTTAAGATTATGGTACGCTGGTTATTCCCCCGGAAACGCCCTCGAGTAGGAAAGTGTAGCTTGCCATTCAAAGGATCCTGGTAATTAAATAATATTCCTTCAGAGGCATTGGCAGTAATAGTCGTGGATGTCTCATTGCCCCAGACATCATATTTCTTGAGCGAAATTCGTGAATATCCATTAACCTGATCTTTATTGATAATCCGGGCCAAGCTTAGTTCTTTCATTATCTCGCGCATCACTGTATTACCATAATTGTGAATATCCAACAACACGCTATCATCCTGGTAATGATAGGTTACGGTACGCAGGCTAAGCCCCAAACCAACCATTATTATCCCTAGAATAACGATTGTGGTCACTAACTCAATTATTGTTAATCCCTTTGCCCAGCGTATGGATCTCGTTTTACTCATAGAGGGAACTCCATCATTACCATTTCAATATCTTCCCGTTTCATTACCTTATTAGTCGGTGTGGAAAAATCTTCCCACTCAATCCAGGATTTAAGCAGGAAACGATCAACACTACTGGTAGAATCAGTATAGAGTATTGTTATTGGCTCGTAATAAATTTTCGCTGCAAGTTTCGTTTGGCTATGTTGATTGCCAAACAAATAAACTGTTTCTCCCTGCAGATCTCCAGACCGTTCTACCACTGACAATTTTCCGTCAGCGATACGGCCCTTCAACGTTTCTACAAAACTAAGTAATTCTTCTGTAGCTCTTTCTTTCACTGCAATGGCTCGCAATTCACCACGGGCATGGGTAGCCCCCACTACCATACCATAGGCAGCAATACTTACGATAAGCACGCCAATCATAACTTCAATGAATGAAAAACCCTGCTGAAATCGATGTTGAAACGTTCTATAATACATTACTACCAAATAATTTTGGATTTTCAGCAATCTGAGCCGCTGCTGTACGCTGGATCTTTCCTTGGGATACCAACCGTTGTAAATCTTGATCCAGGGTCTGCATTCCTTCTACACCTCCAGCTTGCATCACAGAAGGAATTTGGTAAATACGATCTTCCCGAATGAGGTTTCGAATTGCAGTAGTTGCAATCATGATTTCCAGCGCGGGTATACGGCCCTTTTTATCCTTAGTCTGCAGTAATTTTTGTGCGATCACTGCCTCAAGACTTTCAGACATCATGGAACGAATTTGGCCTTTTTGACTAGCAGGAAATATATCGATTATCCGGTCAACAGCCTTTACCGCACTGGCTGTATGCAGTGTTGATAGCACGAGGTGACCCGTTTCAGCAGCTGTAAGCGCCAGCGAAATGGTTTCCAAGTCACGCATTTCACCAACTAAAATGACATCAGGATCTTCCCGCAATGCTGAACGAAGTGCATTAGCAAAACTATGAGTCGATGCGCCCAATTCACGCTGGTTAATCATACATTGATTAGAATGGTGAAAATACTCTACTGGATCCTCAATTGTTATGATATGACTTTCACGATTCTGATTAATATGATCTACCATGGCAGCAAGTGTTGTACTTTTACCAGAACCGGTTGGTCCTGTTAACAGAATAAGACCTCTGTCAAGCATGGACATGTTTTCTAGAATAGGTGGAAGTGCCAGCTCTTCAAATCCTTTCGGGATTTCAGGAATTGCCCGAAATACAGCAGCGAGACCACGGATCTGGTGGAAAAAGTTTACCCTAAACCTCCCTTTTCCATCTAAACGAGCGCTAAAATCTATCTCCTTCCGCTCGCGAAATTTCGCTATTTGATCATCACTCATCACTTGTGGTAGTATGGAATCCATATCATCCTCTGTTGTTGAAGACATATTTAATGGCTTCATGATGCCATTAATCCTCACCATAGGAATAGATCCCGAACTCACGTGGAGATCAGAGGCCCCTGAGTCAAGGGCATAAGTAAGTAGCTTATTTATTTCCATTAACTTTCTCTTTCAGCTGTACCATATCCTCTGTAATCACCAGATTCTCGATCAAATTCTACAACACGACCTTCGCCACCATTCATGTCTCCAGTACTGGTAGCTATAATCCTGCCACCCTGATCCGATAGCTGTAGTTCAAACACCCACTTACGTTTAGTAGATCGATCTACTTCAAGTTGTCCAGAATTTTCTAATTCCTCAACATCTGTGGGCCATTCTCCATAGGTCTGATAATACATTTTTGCAGCATTATCAATGTTTCCAATTACACTTTTTGCTTCTGAAGCTCTAGCGCTTTCCACATATCGTACATATGTTGGAACGGCAATAGCTGCTAAAATGGCCACGATTACCACCACAACCATAATTTCGATCATGGTGAAGCCTGATTGTCTTTTTTCGCTAGTCTGTTTCATGAATAATATCTCCATGCTGTTATTCGTTAAAATTGATTTTACTCAGCCAATTTACCATCGGTAAAACCATGATTACCTTCATAGGTAATTGGACTTCTAATTGTACAAAAGCCTAAGGGTATGGCTACCCTTTGCACAATAAACGGTTTACCGACGATGTTTACTTACAGGAAAATGGGTGCTGTTTTACAGCTATTTACTAGGCTATTTCAGTTCGAATACTAGTTTTGATATAGTATCCTTGGCATCGCCAAAGATCATAATTGTATTATCTTTATAAAATAATTCATTTTCAATACCGGCAAACCCAGGATTCATACTTCGTTTTAGCACAAATACTGTCTGACTCTTGTCCACATCAAGAATAGGCATGCCAAAAATAGGACTATTAGTATCATGGCGAGCTGCTGGATTAACCACATCATTGGCTCCAATAACCAAGGTTACATCTGTTTCTTCAAATTCAGGATTAATTTGATCCAGATCATACAGACTATCATAGGGTATATTTGCTTCCGCCAATAAAACATTCATATGGCCTGGCATCCGACCAGCAACAGGATGAATTGCGTATTTAACTATGACGCCCTTCTTTTCCAGTAATTTCTGCAGTTCATGAACCATGTGTTGTGCCTGAGCTACAGCTAATCCATAACCAGGCACAATTACAATCTGCTTCGCATTCTCAAAAATTACTACCGTGTCTTCTGGTTCATATGATTTTACTGTTTTCATCGGATCTACGACTAGGGGACTCTGTCCATCATCAGACCCAATTCCGGAAAAAAGCACATTCCAAATTGTACGATTCATACCTTTGCACATAATATCAGTCAAAATAATTCCACTGGCTCCAACAAGAGAACCACTTATTATAAGGGCATCATTTTGAATCACAAACCCAGTAGCACATGCTGCAAGTCCAGAAAAAGAATTAAGCAATGCAATCACTACAGGCATATCGGCACCACCAATTGGAATTACGAATAGGATCCCAAGTAATAGCGAAATGACTATTATAGCCAAAACAGCATTACTCGCCTGTGCAGGATCAAAAACAGCATAAATGGCTAACATTATTATAGATCCAGTCAATATTCCGTTAATAATATGTTGGCCCCTGAATTTAATTGGTGCACCGCGTAATAAACCTTGTAGCTTCGAAAAGGCTACTAAACTCCCAGAAAATGTTACTGCGCCAATCAGCACACTTAGTGTAACTGTCGCCAGTGTAAAAACCACCAATGGTTCATCCTTATAGAATTCCGCGGCACCAACAAGCAGTGATGCGCCACCACCGAATCCATTAAAAAGCGCAACCAATTGAGGCATGGATGTCATTTCCACTCGCTTGGCTAATACTGCACCAATAGCACTGCCAATCACGATACCTATAAAGATTGTTTGAAAGTCAAGAATCTGATTGTTTAATAATGTAGCAATAATAGCTAGCAGCATTCCAATAGCAGCCGTATTGTTTCCTTTAGGAGCTGTCCGCGGATGTGAAAGTTGCCGTAAGCCCAGAATGAAAAAAACGGCTGAAAATAGATAAATAATTGGTATGAAAATATTCTGCAAGATTATCTTATTTTTTGAACATTCTTAGCATCCGACCCGTAACCATAAAACCTCCGACTACATTGATCATGGCCAGAATAATTGCAATTAAACCAAGAGTTGCACTTAATGTACCGGGTAATGATCCTGCCGCCAGCAAAGCTCCAACTATCGTGATCCCGGATATCGCATTTGATCCGGACATTAGTGGCGTGTGAAGTGTCGGGGGTACTTTGGATATAACTTCAAATCCCACAAATACAGCCAGTACAAATACATAAAGTTCAACTAATAATTGCGCATTCATGATTTTTCATCCTTTTCACGATCCAAAAGGTCATTCACATGCTGGTTCATGATCTTTCCTTCATGAGTCAGCATTGTCCCGGCAATCACTTCATCATCCGGGTCTATATTAAATTCCCCTTTATTCAGCATTTCTCCCAAGAGAGCAGCAACATTACGACTAAACATTTCACTAGTATGGTATGATATACTTGATGGTAAATCAAGCGGTGCTAGTATTTTCACACCATGACGTTCTACATCCTTACCCGGCACAGTGAGCTCACAATTACCGCCCTGTTCAGCAGCAAGGTCAACAATCACAGATCCATGGTTCATAGACTGCACCATTTCTTCTGTAATGAGCAAAGGAGCTCTTTTCCCAAATATTTGTGCTGTAGTTATGACCGCATCTGTATCAGATAATTGTTCACCAATTGCTGTATGTTCATGCTGGTAGAAATCTTCCGTCATTTCTTCGGCATAACCACCGGTTGTTTCCGCATCTTGGCTTGTTTCTAAAGAAATAAATTCCGCTCCCAAACTCTCTACTTGCTCTTTAACAATTGGTCTAGTGTCAAACGCTTTGACCCGTGCCCCCATACGCTTTGCAGTGGCAATGGCCTGTAATCCGGCGACACCAGCACCAATGACAAGTACATTGGCTGGCAAAATGGTACCTGCAGCAGTCATCATTAAGGGAAAAAACTTATTCAATCTACTAGCTGCTAACAATACTGCCTTATACCCTGCTGCCGAACTCATTGCGCTAAGCGCATCCATTCGTTGAGCGCGGGAAATACGTGGTACAAGTTCCATGGAAAATGTGGTCAGTCCCTGCTCGGCCAAAGATCGGATGTTATGTATATATTTAAAAGGACTCATAAACCCAATAATTACAGAACCCTTATTCAAGGGATCTACAATTTCAAGCATTCCATCCTGTAAGCAAACAACCTGTACTTTCAGGAATATATTTCCTTCTTTCAATAATTCATCATAATCTGCAACAATTGCGGCCCCGGCAGTTTCGTAGTCCTTTGGTTTAAAACCCGCCTCAACACCTGCGCCTTCCTGAAGGAGAATTGTAACACCTTGTTTGGCCAGACGCTTAACACTTTCCGGCACCAAGGCTACCCTTTTTTCGCCTGCTACAGTTTCTTTGAGGACACTAATGGTTAACATGATTGCATTTCTTGATGAATATTAGATCGCGAAATTACAATACAATTTTGATAAACAACTATCAATTGATCTAGTATAATTGCTGTGTTGAGATGACTGATTATAAAGTTTAACTTACGAGCTGTGAAGATTATTGAATTATCACTATGTTTCGTATTATTACTATCAATAGTCAATGGAGAAGAAACAATGAAAAAATCAGAAAAAGCTACCTTTGGTGCTGGTTGCTTTTGGTGCGTAGAAGCGGTATTTCAGCGTTTGGACGGTGTTAAAGAGGTTGTGCCTGGTTATAGTGGCGGTACCAAGGTTAATCCCACCTATAATGAGGTATGCACAGGTAGTACTGGGCATGCTGAGGTGGCTCAAATAACATTCGACCCTGCGACCATTTCTTTTGATGAACTTCTCAATATGTTCTGGCTATCGCACGATCCCACAACCAAAAACCGTCAGGGTAATGATGTAGGTACGCAATACCGATCCGCTGTTTTCTACCATAATGAAGAGCAACGGTCTGCAGCTGAGAAGTCAAAAGAAAAATTAGATAATACCAAAATATTCTCAGATCAAATTGTGACAGAAATTACTGCTTTGGATAAATTCTGGCCGGCTGAAGATTATCACAACGATTATTATAACAATAACCCGAACCAACCATATTGCCGAGTTGTAATCAAACCAAAACTGGATAAATTATTTAAGAAAGAGTGATTCAACTATGCTGAGATTCATATTCCTGCATAGCAGCAATCAGCGCATCCACGCCCGCTTCCGGCATTGCATTATAGATCGAAGCCCGGAATCCGCCAATAGACCTGTGCCCTTTTAAAGTCATAAGACCACGCTCAGCACAAAAATCAAGAAATTCTTTTTCATTCCCATTTTCTGAGAAAACAAAGGGAACATTCATAAGCGATCGATCCTTTTCAGCAATGGGGCTCTTAAAAAGTAAATTTCGTTCGATTTCCTCGTAAAGTTTATTTGCTTTCATCCTGTTCTTTTCTTCAATGACCTGGACGCCACCGAGATCATCCAGCCAGTGCAGCGTTCTGTTAACGACAAAAATCGCTGAAACAGGAGGTGTGTTAAAAGCTGATCCTTTGGCAATATGGGTTCTGTAATCCAGCATTGTGGGAATGTGCCGATCTACTTTCCCCAGGATGTCATCTCTAATAATTACCATCGTAACTCCTGCAGGCCCCATATTTTTCTGGGCACCTGCGTAAATCAGGCCAAATGAATTGAAATCTAGGGTACGGCTGAAAACATCCGAAGACATATCAGCGACAAGATACCCTTCAGAATTTAATGTATTAGGGAAAGTATTCCATTGGGTGCCATAGATTGTATTATTACTAGTAATATGTAAATAAATTGCTTTATCTGATTGCTGTAAATTCTTATTTATATGGTTATATATACTACTTTTTGTTGAACAAGAAACGTGAACCGAACCATATGCCTGAGCTTCCTTTATGGCTTTTGCCGCCCAAGAACCTGTATCAGTATAATCAGCAATATCGTTTTCTGAAAGCAGATTCATAGGAACCATAGAAAACTGGGTTGAAGCTCCACCTTGCAGCCAAATTATATGATAGTTATCTGGTACTGCTAGTAAACGTCTGGCCAATATGGTTGTCTCTTCCATCAGATCAACTATTGGTTGGGATCGGTGACTCATTTCCAATAGGCTTACGCCACTATCATTATAATTTACCACCGCAGTAGCAGTGTCCTGGATCGCTTCATTAGGCAATACGGCAGGTCCGGCGCTGAAATTGTATATTTTCTTCATTTTTATCGGTAAAAAATGCGAACAGAAGTTATCCCCAAAAAGTTGGACGCACCAGCCAACATAAACAAAAATGCCCGGTTTTCACCAGGCATTTCAATAGATTCATATAATTTCTAATGGATTACCATCTTTTACGCTTTTTCTTAAATCCGCCCATATCTTTTCCCCGTTCACGATGGTCCCGCATTCGCTGCTTCACATCATTAACCATCTCTCGACCAGATATTTGAAATAATACTTGTTGTTCATTGCTTAGCACGCCTGAAAGACCATTTGCAAATTTCTCTCTTTCAGCAGTTACCTTCTTTTCCAAAGCCTTGGTTTTATTCCTAGCTGTTTCCAATTCCTTATCAGTAACCTTTTCCCCCTTCTTGGCTTTCAAAACAATATCTTCCCAGATATCCCTTCTTTCCTTCCCCATTTCTTCCATTTTAGCCTTGTGAGAGTTAAGCTTTGGAAAAAATACCTCTGCCTGCTTTTCATCCAGGTTGAGATTTTCTGTTAGTTTCCAGATGGCATACATTTCCATACGACCGCGTTCCTCTCTATTCCGATCTTCCATTCTTCGATCTCGTTGAGCAAATAAAGAAATACTTAATAATATACCAATTAATACAACTTTGGTTATTTTCATGATTCTTCCTCCATAATGTTAATAATTTTATCATATTCTACTTCATCAAGAAAGGAAAAAGCCATCCAAATATTCTCTTCCTGTTCTATGATATAAAGGGCGAGATCATCAAAATATTCACTATCTTCACCCTGATAAAAATCAATGCTTGTGCTGTAATAATAACTGCCCTCCATCAAAATGGCACCTTGATCTAATTCATTGAAACCAAGAATTCCAACAAATAATACCACTATCAGAGCTAAATAGCCGGAAATCGCCTGACTGCGCTTTAGTGCCTGTGCATATCTGGCTGAGGTCAATTTATTTATAAACTGATCCGGATCAAGTATCTCACTTTTGCTTGAAAATGTTTTTTGTAGTTTTGCTTCAAAATTCATTTGTTGTTTCCTAAAAGCAATTTTACCCGCTTAATACCATGGTGATAATTTACTTTTGCTGACCCTTCGGTTATATCAAGAATATTACCAATATCCTTGAATGGTAAGGCCTGAGATATACGCATCATGACCACAAGACGCTGTTTTTTCGGTAACCGACCCACTGCCGTCCAGACTTCCTCTTTTCGCCACTCTTTTTCCCTTGAAGTCTCAACATAACCAGTGTCTGGCACCTGGTCCAAATGGAGCATATTGCGCCATTTATTCCTTTTGAAATATGTATTGGCCGTATTGACGTTAACACGGTACAGGTAGGTATTAAATTCAGATTCAAATCGAAATTTTTTAAGGGCTTTAAATAATTTAATGAAAACTGCCTGAGCCAAGTCTTCAGCTTCCATCTTATCAGAGGTAATCTTTTGAAAAAATCCGTAAACCAAATCCAGATATTTACGTACGAGTTCATTAAACGCTGCATCGCTGCCCTTTTGAAATTCTTCTATAAGTTCTCGGTCTGTTTTCATGCATTATTACCAGATTAGACACAAAGATCGTAGAAAGGTTAAATAGAAAACAATTAATAGTAAAATACCAAACTTGTACCCTGACATTATGGGGAATCCTATCTAATTTTGTTTATGGAATCGGTTCCCGTTTCATTTAAACCAAATACTGCACAGAAAACAGCCATTTACAACCCGCCCGGACCATTGATGATCATTGCCGGAGCAGGCACCGGTAAGACAACCACATTGCTGGAACGGGTAAACCACTTGATCCAAAGTAAGCAAGCTCTTCCAGAGCATATGCTACTGCTAACTTTCACAGAGAAAGCAACGTCGAAAATCAGGAAAAAGATCCGAGATTTGATCGGGCAGTCGGCAGATGATATAACAATTAGTACTTTCCACGGTTTTTGTAATGCATTGGTACGCGAACACGCTATAGACGCCAATGCTGAAAAACTGCTCTGGCAGGAAGAAGACATTACCTATTTTTTTATTAATCATTTTGACCAGCTGACATTTATCAAGTCCCGTATTTTTCGAGCCAATCCGTATAGTGCTATAACAGGCTCATTCATCCCCTTTATCAACCGCATAAGGGATGAATTGCTAACCCCTACAGATATCAATAAATTATATGATCCCACTGTGTTATCCTCAGCTAAGATCGAGGATATTTTCCCCAACCTACATATCGATGCAGACCAAGAAGATATACTGTTGCAAGTTGCTGATCTGATACAACTTTTTGATTTTTTCCAGAATAAAAAGAACGAACTGGGGGTCGCTGATTATGGTGACATGATCCTGGACTGTTGGACTATGCTCAATATGAACCCTAATATCCTGAATATAGTACGTGATAAATACCAACATATCTTTATTGATGAGTATCAGGATAACAATTATGCCCTGAATAAGATCATTAATCTCATTGCCGGAAATGCGCCCAGCATAACGGTTGTTGGCGATGAAGACCAGTGCATTTACAGTTTCCGCGGTGCCAATTATTACAACATCAAGGATTTTGAGGAACGATACCAGTCTTTATCCAGCTATGCAGCGGTAAAACTGATGGAAAATTATCGTTCATCAAGCGAAATCCTTAATCTGGCTAATGCATCCATAACCCGCAATACCAATCGACAGGAAAAAACCCTTTATCGACCGCGAGAATTACCAAAAAATGGCCCAAAACCAGTCTGGTTTCCTACAGAATCAAAAGATACGATCATAGGGGTACCTTTATTGATTCGCGACCTTGTGGAAAATAAAAATCATCTTTTTGGCGATGTGGCTATCATCTGCCGTACCTGGGGCCATGTAAAAAGTATGGCAAATGCACTGCAGCAGGCGGCAATACCAGTAGATATTCACGTGGAGAAATTTTTTAACGTACCCATTGTTAAGGATGTGCTGGCCTGGTGCCATGTAATTGCCGAAGATGAACAGGCAGAAGCTGGATTGTTTCGGATACTAAAAACCCATCTTGGGCACGACTGGACCTCCAATTTTTATAACGGATGTCAGCGGGCCTCAATTACGGAACGGATGGCTGCCATGGCAAAGCAGGCCAAAGATAATACAACCGTTTCATGGGCATTATCCGCGCGAGAAAAGCTGCTGGATACGCATAGAAAAAATACCGGACCGGATGAATTGGTTTGGGCCATCCTTTCGATATTGAAGCAAACACCACGGCTGCAGCAATTGCGTACCAATTACCGCTACCAGGAACGGTTGAATCTAGCCAATATGGCCCGGATCATGTCATTAGCAGAACGTTTCACCACTATTGAGACTGAACCTTCCCTGGGCAGTTGGCTACATTACATGAATATACTGCAAATGAACCTGACCATAGATGCGGCTCAACCGGCAGAGTATGATAAGTACGCAGCCGTGCAGGTATTAACAGCACACCAAGCCAAGGGTCTTGAATTTCCTATTGTGATCGTGCCCTTCCTCAGGGCTGGAAGCTTCCCCATGCGGCTGCAACGACCCAAAGTTTTGGACCGTATCCCGGAAACCTGGAAAAAATGGTCCGCGGTAAATACAGCCGCAGCAAATGAAGTCCATCTACAAGAAGAGCGACGGGTGTTTCATGTAGCCTGTACAAGAGCCAAGGATGAGTTGTATCTGTACGGTCCAACTAAATCCCAGTCAATCTTTACCAAGGAATTAGAACTAGATAACCCAGAAACCATGGAGATTCGTGCTATGACCATTACTGAAGAAGCATTGCAGCAACCAAAATTAACCGAACAAAAACAGCGTCTTTTGGTGGATCTAAGCCGTGAGATCGCAGCCCACCAATATGATAATGCCAGTCAGATCCTTGTCAAGATGAAAAGCCTGGAAGAAGAAAATTCATCCGCAATAGTATCCAGTCAACCTGAATCGTCAAATTTATTGAAGCTTTCCGCCAGTAGTATTGGTGATTACGAGACTTGCCCCTATAAATATCGTCTCAAACATATTGACAAGGTGCCGGAGCGTAAGACCCGTGTTACTATGGAATTTGGTATTATCATCCACAATGTGCTGGATGAATACCATGGGTCTGAAGATCAAAGCTTAGATAATCTGATGCGATTGGTTGAAAAACACTGGCGCACCGATGCTTTCGAATACCTTCTGCGAGAAGAAGAATTCAAATTGCAAGCCCAAGAACTACTTAAAGCATATCACCAGTATATTCAAAATCACCCTCCCCAGGTAGTGGCCCGGGAGCGCAAATTCAGTTTTACCATAGCTGAACTACAGGTCATCATATCTGGGAAGATCGACCGTATTGATCAGGAAGGCGATCGCCTGGCTGTGGTGGATTACAAGACTAGCAAGAATAAGGAAAAAGCCAAAGGCAGTCTGCAACTGGCCCTATACGCCGAAGCCCTCAAGCGAGATGCGGTTGAAGGCGTCAGTGGCAATCCGGGAAGCGCGATTCTTCATTTTCTGCGTCATCCGGATGATCCCCTGGAAAGTCATGTATTCGATACAGTGGATCTGGATAAACAAATGGAAAAGGTCACAGCAGTATCAACAGGCATACGCAGGTACGAATTTCCTACAAAACCTGGTGATTTTATTTGTCGGAATTGCGACTACAAGGAATTTCTATGTCCAGCATGGGAAGATAATTAAACCAATAACCAATTCAACAGTAGCAACTCCTGTATTATTGAACAACTAAACGTTTATCCATTATCAGTAATTCCATTACAACTTTTTCATTTATGCCCAGCAGTTTGAATGTTATTAACTGATGCTTAGTTTCTAGTTTTGATAATTTCCTGACTAGCTCTTACGCCAGATTCAATAGCACCATTCATAGACGCACGGTAAATGGATGTATGTTCACCTGCAAAATGCACGCGTCCTTCCGGTCTTTTTAATATATTACGGAAGTCTTTTTGCCCTACACCAGCAATAGAATAACTAGCTCGAAGCCAGGGGTCTTCATTCCAGTATTTGCTTATCCCAGATTCCCACGTATTTTGGGTGTTTTTCCACAGTTTTGAGACAGTATCATGTGCAACATTTAGGCGTCGATTTTCCGGCATTCTTCCCAGTTTAATAGCATCAGATCCAGACGTAAATGATAGCAGTATACCACGAGGACCTGGTTGATCTATGGAATGATGATACACTCTACGCAATGGCGTATCGGTAAATATACGCTGGCCAATGCTACCAGATTCATCCCAGATGCGGCGTTTAAACTGCATAGCAATCTTCATAACGTGACCATAACTCTGCTCGCGAATACAATGCATCTTATCATCCGGAAAATAGGGTTCAATGGCCGTTCGTCGCAACATAGACACTGGCATAGTAATTACACAACGATCACCTTTTATAGATGTTCTTCTTCCACCTTCTTCAAAGAAAACTTCAATCTCATCCTTGCGATGCTTGATCTTCCTCACTGGGCAATTATAGCGCACATTCGCAGCGATCATTTTAGCAAACTTTTTTGCTAATTGGTCATTACCGCCAAAGATGCGCCCTTCTACTGTATTTTCACTAAAAGCAGATGCCTGGAAATTTGCCAGGACCATAGACAATGCCGACATATTCTTTGGCAATGCGGTGCTTTCTGTCGCATTGGTATAGGTATACAATTCTACTACATCCTTCGGTGCACCACCCCGTTTTAGCAATTCAGTTATGGATATATTATCCAGGTCCAATACTTTCTGCGGTAGATCATCAATTGATTTAATCATATCGACCCATTTTTCAATATATGGATATTCTTGCCCGAATAAATTCCCTCCTTCCGTTCCCGCAAAAGGCAAGGCCTGTTTAAATTGCTTGAAATCAGCCATTACGTAACGTTTACCACGCAGGTAAATTCCATCATACTGCTTGGCGGGCAAAACTTCTAATCCAAATTTGTCACAATAACTGCGAACAAACTGATCGCTTTCATCTATATATTCTGCACCCATTTCAGCATAGAGATTATCGGCAAAAGGATCCCGAAATGTCCGGACTCTTCCTCCTGGTTGGGATCGGGCTTCCAAAACGGTTACATCGTATCCATGCTGGACGAGTTCATAGCCGCAACTGATACCAGAAAGACCAGATCCGATAACAATAATGCTTTTTGTTGAATCTCTATCTACGCTCTTAACATTCAATAACGAGTGAAGTGGCGTTAGAGCCAATCCCGCTACTGTACTTGAACGTAGAAATCTACGTCTCGAAATTTTACTGCTCTGTTTATTCTTCATTAACTACTGTGAAGTCAGTATAGAATGATTGGGTATAGAATAAATATATTAAAAAATGAAATAACAATTAATTTTCCTACGGTTCGTACAGTTCCCTTAATTTATTGGATTATTGCAGTAAGGATACTTCCTTTAATTCTTCACTATTTGAAAATCCACTACACCATTGAAATTTTTCCCGACCACATTGATTTTTCCTGGATAACCAAGTGCATTGCCACCCATAGCATCACTACGAGTATAGACCATGTTACCCAAAATTAGGTACCATAATAGTGTAGAGTCCGCACTACTGTTTACATAAATCGAAGTAGTATCACTTCCCGAATATTCATTAACAACCAAGGTTGTGGAAAGTACTACATTAGAATCAAGGGCAAAGGAAAGATCATAGGATTCATCACCATCATACCCATTGCCACGGAGTGCAAAGGTAAAGACATCTGCAGTATTGATAACGAATGGTAAGTTGTCTATGAGCCCATCATCTGGCTCAGGCGGACCAACACAGTGATAAAATAATGAGATCGCGATAAGGATATAAATATGCTTCACGCGGCGTCATTCTTGATCTGATCTTGGTCAGTTCGTTTCAGTTCCAGGTCAACAATCTTTTCCATTGGTTTTTCTAACTGCCGCGCCCGCGGTCCGCTGAGCTCATCATAATGTTTCTGGACCGTACCAATAGTTTTTCCCAAAGATCCAAGCTTTTCTACAAATTTTTCCCATTGTTCCTTAAAAGCACTTACCAGAGCCTGCATATCCCCTGCTCTTTGCTCTAAAGAAAAGTTGGATACCGCCTGCCGAATAAGGGAAAGAATCGCGTAAAGGGTGATTGGTGAACAGAGTAAGATCCGCTTGGAAAGGGAAAAATCGATCAGTTCCTTATCCTCCTGGTTTAGGAATGAATAAATACTTTCATTTGGAATAAACATTAGCACATAATCAACTGTACCCGCTTCCGGGTCGATATAATTGCGTTTAGCGATTTCTTTGACATGATTGCGTACGTCAGCAAGGAAGGCTTTCTTTTCACTGTTCTGATCATTTTCATTTTCAGCAGCAAGAAAACTTTCATAATGGCTGAGAGGAAACTTTACATCCATATTTATATGCCGATCCTTTGGAAGATAAAATGTGAAATCCGGTCGGTGCCCACCTTCTTGGGTCTGTTTAGCATAGTTAACACCTTCCGCAAGGCCAATAAAATTCAATATATCTTCTACCATTCGTTCGCCCCATTGACCCCGAGCCTGGGAACTAGACAGAATCTGCCGTAATTGGGATGTTGTGTCTGATAATTCAGTAATACCTTTATGAGAAGCTTCCATCTGACCTTTTAGTTCAGAGGTTTGTTTGCCAAGACCTTCCAACTGATCCTTCATTTCCTTGATACTGATGTCAATGAGCTTTTTCTTTTCATCCAGTTGTACATCAGAGGATTTCAGCAGTTCACCAAACTTACTTTCCGCCAGTTTCAGAAATGTTTCGATATTCTGATCCAAGGCTTCCCGGGACATGTTACCAAAAATATCCTTAAGACCGTCCTGTCCTATTCGCGCTGAATCCAATTCTTTTTGGCGCATGAACCAAATGATCATTGCACCAGCAGCAAAACCTATTAGAAAAAGTATAATACCGGTAATAAAATCCATGTTTAAAAATACGGTAAAAACTGTTTATCGTGGGCACCATTTGCCACCGCATTATTTCCCGGATGAAGGAACACTATATTGACCGTCCTAGACCACCATCTGCACGGATGTTTTGTCCTGTAATATAACTGGCTTCTTCCGATAATAAAAATGCTGCTGTCTTTGCTATTTCACTTACGGCTGCTTCCCGACCAAGTGGTATGGCAGAACGTATCTCATCACTTACATCATAGCTATCTACAAAGCCAGGCAAGAGATTATTCATGCGTATCCCGTCCTTTCCGTACTTATCAGCAAACAGCTTTACGTATGCAGAAAGACCCGCACGGATAGTGGATGACGTGGGAAAGGCCAAGTTGGGTTCCTCTGCACCAAAAGAAGAAATATTAACAATGGTACCGCCGTTTTTCAGCATTAGGGGTACTACCAAGCGACACATGCGCACTACGTTCATCAACAACAGGTCGAATGCCTGGTGCCAATCCCCATCTGTTATTTCAAGTAGTTCGCCTTTAGGTGGATGGCCGGTATTATTGATCACAGCGTCAACCTGGTCATAGCTTTCAACTGCCAGATTAACGAGGTCATGCAGATCATCCGGATTGGTTACATTTCCGATCAAGGCTTTTCCTCCTAATTCATCAGCCAAAGACAATACACTGTCGGTGGTAGACATGAGTACCACACGATAATTCTTTTCCGCCAGTTCTCGGGCACAAGCTGCACCCATACCTCGGCTGGCAGCGGTAATAATGACTACTTTATGTTTCATATCAGAACAAAATTAATTCCCAGCTAACCCAAGGATTTCTGCTTTTTCAGCTAGGGCATCGATAACGAACTGAATGTGTTCTGTCATATCTATTTCCAGCTCTTCTACACTGAGGAATATATCTTCCCGTACTACACTGGCAGCAAAAGATTTTTGCTTTAGCTTTTTTTTAACTGATTTTGGTTGAACCTCAAAAATTGACCTGGACGGTCGTACGTAGGTAACAGCAAAAATAAAACCGGTTAATTCATCAACTGAAAAAAGCGCTTTGGCCATATCTGTGTCCCGGGGAACACCTGTATATGTAGCATGTCCCATAATCGCTTTGCAAATAGTTTCAGGAAAGCCTCTTTCTTTCAATATTTCATTGCCCTTATAGGGGTGTTCTTCTATGGTAGGGTACATTTCATAATCAAAATCATGGAGCAAACCCGCTATACCCCATTCATTAATATCTCCGCCATATTTCTCTGCCATTTTAAGCATTGCCTGTTCTACGCCCAGGGCATGGCGCCGCAAAGAATCAGATTTGGTATATTCATGCAGTAATGCTAGTGCATCATCACGAGTTGGGTGATTAGACATAACCTAAAGTGAATTAGGATCCTATCAAATCCAGGACCAAACGAATTACGTTACCCGTGGCTCCATTTGGAGTATATGGTTTCTCTTTTATTTTACCTTGTGAAGTAGTCTCTGTGTCCGCCCATGCAGTGCCAGCAATATCAAAATGACACCAAGGAATATCATCCTTGACAAATTCCTTTAGGAACGCACCACCAGCAATGGATCCTGCCTGCATGGGCGCACCAGTATTCTTCACATCTGCTATCTTAGATCTAACCTGGTGACAATAATCATCCCAAAGAGGCAGTTCCCATACCTTTTCAGCTGTCGCTCGAGACGAAGCTTTCACTCTTTTGATCAATTTTTCATCCGTACCCATAATACCTGTAGCTACGTGTCCCAAGGCTACTATAACTGCACCAGTCAGTGTTGCGAAATCAAGGATGTATTCCGGTTTATAGTGTTTGCTAGCATAGGCCAGTGCATCAGCTAAGATCAGTCTACCTTCCGCATCAGTGTTAAGTACTTCAATGGTCTTCTTGTTATAGGCTTTCAGAATATCACCTGGTTTATAGGCCTTTGATCCACTGAGATTTTCCGTGGAAGGAACTATCCCAACCACATTTATTGCAGGTCTTAAATCAGCTAAAGCATGCATTGTACCCAGGACTACGGCAGATCCACACATGTCAAATTTCATTTCATCCATTTTCGAAGCTGGTTTGATTGATATTCCACCAGAATCAAATGTTAGTCCTTTGCCAACAAGCACTTTTGGTGCTTCAGACTTTTTTGTTCCCCAGTATTCCATGACAATAAATTTGGGTGGTTCATCGGTTCCGGCAGCAACACCAGCTAAAGCGCCCATACCCATTTTCGTAAACTTTGCACGATCAAAGACCCACACCCCCATACGACCTTTCCGACCGATTTTCCGTGCTTCCTTGGCCAATTTTGTAGGCGTGGTGACATTACCTGGGTGGTTTCCAAGATCTCGGGCAAAACACACAGCGTTGGCTATGACTGATCCTTTTTTCAATCCTGCACGGTCCCAGCTGCGTACTGTAACTTTTTTCAACAAAAATTGATCATCCTTATTCATGGTCTTGTAATCCAAGAACTGATATGAACCTAGAATAACACCTTCTGCCTGGGCCTGGGACGCACCTTCTTTATCCTGGGCAAAATCTTCCATTAATACAGTAGCCAGTTTATTTCTTATAGCAGTTCGTGCTACCGTTCCGCTAGCCCGCCGAACCTGTTCCAGGTCAAGTTTCCTTTTCTCACCTAAGCCAACTGCCATTAAACGGTAGTTTTTACCAAAAAATATTCTGGTTTCACCGGCACGGCCGGTCATATCGCCACCTTTAATCGCTGATCGCAACTGACCACCTACTGCTTCATCTACATCCTTAGCCATTGGTGTTAATTTTCCGCCACTAAAAATACCAACCGCTATCACATCTGCTGATAATTCAGACCATGTTTTTGTTGTAGCTGAAACGGTTTTCAAATGTGCCATATAATGCTCCTATTTAATTCAAATAATTCACTTTTTACCCTTAACCAAGTTATCAACCACGCTTGGGTCTGCAAGTGTAGATATATCGCCCATATTTTCTATATCCCCTTCCGCTATCTTCCTCAAGATACGACGCATGATCTTTCCTGACCTGGTTTTTGGTAATGCTGGCGTATATTGGATTTTATCTGGTTTTGCATGGGGACCAATTTCCTTTTTAACACTTTCTAATATTCCAGTATTTACTTCTTCATTTTCCTCAACACCGGTCATTAGGGTTACAAAAGCATAGATCCCTTGACCTTTTATATCGTGCGGAAAACCAACTACGGCTGCTTCTGCCACGCCTGATGCTTTTCCTATCGCACCTTCAACTTCTGCGGTACCTATACGATGTCCGGAAATATTTAATACATCATCTACGCGTCCAGTAATCCAATAATAACCATCCTCATCCCGGCGCGCGCCATCGCCTGTAAAATAATAACCAGGCACTTGAGAAAAATAGGTGTCAATAAAACGCTGATGATCGCCGTACAGAGTGCGCATCTGGCCTGGCCAGGACTCTTTAATCGCTAGGAGTCCCTGTACGTCATTGCCTTCGATTTCTTGCCCATTTTCCGTCAACAATACAGGGCGAATACCAAAAAATGGATTAGTCGCAGAACCGGGTTTGGTAGGCGTTGCCCCTGGTAATGGTGTAATCAAGATACCGCCTGTCTCAGTCTGCCACCAGGTATCGACAATGGGACATTTCCCTTTACCAACAATATTATGATACCACATCCATTCTGGTTCCTTGATTGGTTCCCCAACGGTGCCTAACAAACGCAGACTCGACAAATCTCGGCTGGTTACGGGTTCATCGCCTTCTTTCATTAGCGCACGCAGGGCTGTAGGTGCTGTATAAAACTGTTTGACCTTATGCTTATCAACTACATCCCAGAAACGACCAAAATCGGGGTAATTTGGGACACCTTCGAACATGATGGTGACTGCTCGATTAGCCAAGGGCCCATAAACGATATAGGAATGGCCGGTGATCCATCCGATGTCCGCCGTACACCAGTAAATATCACCCGGTTGATAATCAAAAATATTTTCATGGGTAAAGGACGTATAAACAAGGTATCCGCCACTAGTGTGTAGGACACCCTTGGGTTTACCGGTAGATCCAGAAGTGTACAGGATAAATAATGGATCTTCAGCATTCATTTCTTCCGGATCACATTCTACTTCAGCTGTTTCCATTTCTTCCTGCCACCAATGATCGCGTTCATTGACCATTTCAACTGTTTCACCGGTACGCCGGACCACGATTACATGTTCTATTGAAGGTGTCTCAGTAACAGCTTTATCCGCATTTGTTTTCATGGGAATATTCTGTTTTGTACCGCGAACGCCCGTATCCTGGGTAACTAATACCTTACAGGCCGAATCATTAATCCGGTCCCGCAGAGAATCTGGACTGAAGGCACCGAAAACAACTGAATGCACAGCACCGATACGGGCACAGGCCAGCATGGCAATTGGCAATTGGGGGATCATCTGCATATACAGACAGACTCGATCACCTTTATTCACACCAAGATTTTTTAAGACATTAGAAAATTTCTTAACTTCAACCAGTAATTCGCTGTAAGTAAAGGCCTGATCTTCTTCCGGGTTGTTTCCTTCCCATATAATGGCAGTCTGGCTACCATGCCCTGCTTCCACATGCCGGTCCAGACAATTATAGCTTACGTTTAGTTTCGCTCCATCAAACCATTTTATATTGCCCTTAATAAAATTGAAATCTCGAACAGTATCCCATTTTTTATACCATGTGATTCGTTCAGCAACTGTAGACCAAAATTTATCAGGATCAGACATGGATTTTTCATATAAATCTCGGTACTGATCCAGAGAGCCTATTATAGCACGGTTAGAAAATTCCTGATTAGGATAAAAAACAGGGTCAGCCATAATTCAAATCCTCAAATAATAATACGGTTACAATACATCCTCGGAAAAATCCCACTAATTAAGCGGATATAATTTATGGTAAGGAATATTTTATTGAATGTTTTTTTAGCCTATTTCAGGAATACCATTTTACGGGTACTGCTGAAACCATTGGCTTCCATTCGATAAAAATACATACCAGAAGGAACTGTATTACCGTATGCATCCCTGCCCTGCCAGACTACCTGATGGTAACCAGCATTAAAGGGCCTGTTCTCTAATAGAATTATTTCTCTACCAAGTATATCATAGATCGCAATGCGCGTATGGGCATCTTCTGGCAATTCAAAACGAATGGTGGTAGTAGGGTTGAACGGATTAGGATAATTCTGCCCCAAAGCATAACCTGCGGGCACAGGTATTATTTTAAGCAGTGCTGTTCCTGCCAATATCTCCTTACCATCTTGGTTATAGAAACGTACCTGGATTCCCTGATTGAAATCCGTTTTCGTATTTAGATTCGCGTTGATCACAAAAACTGAATCCTGATTTTCGCCAAGGGATGCAAACGTATAGGCTTTGACGCCCATTACACTGTCTTCATTTACAAAAACGAGTTGTTGCGCGCTGGAACTCGATCCGGATACATCGATTAAATCATAATTCAAATCGGTGAAGATTATTTGTCCTGCAGAAGTATTTTCAGGTAATTGGATCCGTAACTGACCTCTTGAATAGGTCGCTGATACATCCACATTATTACCTGAAGTCATTAGCATTGTGGGAATATATGTTTGGTAGTACCAGTTCCACATTCGGGAAAATATGTACAGATCTTCCAAGTTGGGTAATCCATCCAATTCGGGTGCGTAGTGTGGCGGTTCAGTAGTATCAGCAACAGGACCTAAGTCAATATCGCCCCAGAGACTGTTAAACCGAACCACATCAGCCACATCCAACACATGATTGCTGTCCAGGTCTCCCCATAACATACTATACATGGTGATTGTCTCATCCATGACCATACGGTTTAAACTGGTCACGCTATCAAAGTTGAAATGAAGCGTATCGGCTGTCAATAACTTGTTAGATAAGGTGACAGTTACTGTACTATCCAAATGGTCAATATTGTAGGGGAGTGTATCTATACCAATATTACTAAGGCTAAATGAAAAATCGGTCACATCCTTATTAAATTTGAAATTGATAGTTTCTACAGATAATACATCAAGATAACTGTTCAGTGATGGCGTTATTGTATCTATTCTGGCAGGCTGATTATCAAACCATATTCCATCTGTACGTACCGAATCCGATTTATTACCAGCCATATCTACCGCCCGTACTGCAACAAAATATTTCATGTTCTTCTGTAGTGTTAATCCAGTAATGGTTGCAGAATCTGCCAGTGTATCCACCGTGAACCAATCCAGAACTTTTACTGTATCCGGTTCATCAAGGATGCTTAATTCATAACTTTCAACCAAAAGTGGTATGGGATCTTCAGGAAGGTTTGAAGAATTATCATTGAAGGGCCCCCAACTTACATCAAGACTGGTTGAATCAATGGTCCAATCAATTTCATCAGTAGTATCAAAACCATCATATATTTCACCTGTAGGTATTGGAGCAGTTGTATCAACGATAAAACCATCACCAAAAATCGTATCCGAAACATTACCAGCCCTATCAATAGCGAAAGCGCTGGCATAATATATAACATATTGGTCAGCTGTAGGAGTTAGTCCAGATTGATTAAATGTTATCTCTTCCGCTAATGTATCCAAAGTTCCATCTGTGGGTGTCCAATAAATAATTGCACTTGATCCTTGGTAATTACCAAGGCAAAATTCAAACCGTAGTATACCGGATAATAGGTCTCCCCCACCTATTCCCAGTCGTAACGTATCTGTGGTCGAGGTATAATCTCTATCTTCTGCAAAATTACCTTCGTTTATATAATTAATAAAGGGTTCCGTATTATCATAAATAACCCGCGAACCATTTGTGGTTTGTGTACTGGTCCCCCCAGGGTTCCCTGCCAGATCTTGAGGCGTAAAATTGAAAGTTACAACACCTTCCACATCACTTGAATCCATCTCTCTGGTCGCAGTCCAAATATTTCCAATGCGATTAATATTATCAGCTGTATCCCCCGCAATTAATACAAAAGGGGTTCTTATATCTTCCATTGCACGAAAAACAACCGATACATCATCACCTAACTTTGCCCCCTGGGTAGTAGCCCCCTGAGTAGAGTAATTATTATCGGATTCGACAGCAATACTATCAATGACCGGACCCATTTGGTCAATTTGCAGTTGATCAATACTGGCCGCGCCAATATTGGTGTATCCTGCAAAATCATTGATTCGGGCCGTAAATAAAGCAGTCGCACCCTGGGCAAAGCCTTGTAAATTCACAAAATCGTTCCGACTTATAGTAACTAAAATTGTATCGCTAATATCTGATAGGGCAATCGTTACAGCATCCTCAATTTCCAGTGTATCGCCGCCATTAAAACTGACCAATACCTGTACTGCACCATCAATTAAACTTGAATCATTATCAATGGGTACGGTAACCTGAATATTCTGGTTTGTACCATTCCAATAACCCGGCACTACTGTACCACCAGTACTAATGACTTGCCCTACCGTAAAATTTGATGGCGGTGTCTGATCAAATACAACGTATGAACTATTGGTTGTACTATCAATACTGCCGCTATTACCCACCAAATCGTTTGCGGTAATGGTAAATCGTACCCGCCCCTCACCTTCTGTACCTGTAATCGCATAACTGGCACGAAAAAAATTGTTATTAAGCGCGGTTATGGAATTTGCTGTATTATTTAGGATTATTGCGGACGAATCAGAAACAGCTTCATCTACACGAAATGTGAGGTTAATGATATCGTTTGCTCCAGCTATGGTTGAGTCTGCACCCGTTGAGGAAATTGATACTATGGGAAACTCTGGATCAGTACCATCCAAACGCACATAACTGCTATCAGTAGTTGTGGTAATATCACTATAGGGATTGCCATTCAGATCAGAATAATCAATGGCAAATTGAACAATCCCATCCTGGGCATTTTCTGCAACAACGATATTATAAATATATCGATTACTACTGGGTGATTCGTCTACAGCTATTTGCCCACTTATGGAAGCACTATTCAAACTAATAGGCATGTCAGTCCTGATATCAACAATAATGGAATCACCAGGCTTGGCCAAGGTATCCCCATGACTGCTGTTAGACCTGATATTTGCCAATAGAATTTCAGGGCCGGCCGCACTAAAGTCCACACTGCTTCCATCATTAACTTCCGTATAGATTGTACTCATATTACGTGCTGTATCTCCCGCAGTAACACTAAACGGTAGTATTCCCTCTGTTTCCGTGCCGGTCATACGCCGCAACATCAACACCCTGGAAGTAATACTATTTACATGTTGAAAAGAATCAATTGGCTGTCCTCCAATGGTTGCATTCACGCTATCAATTGCTTCATTTCCAATGAATTCTACAAATACTGTATCCCCTAAAATTGCGATAGCCTGGTCGTTGTTGCTTGAATAGATAGATATATTAGCTAGATTAGGCGATAATTGATCCACATGTATAGTAATATTGGCCACACTACCCGTAGCTGTATTTCCAGCAGCATCTGATATCAACCCATAAAATGTAACATTGCTTTCTTCGCCAAACTGACTTAGTCCCTCGAAATTTTCCTGGCCTGCTACAGTTTTAGGGATACCTATATCATCAGCAGATAAACTATAAGTTCCCAGAGCACCAGCATTATTACCATTGACCAATGTTAAAATTTGAAACCATCCTTCATTTAAGGATTCATCATTTTCTACATTCACTGTAATCGAAATTCCAGTATTGGTGCTGTTCCAATAATTTTCTGCCACGGTACCTCCCGTGGCAATTACATTATTAATAACCAGCGGGTAAGGGTCCGTTCTATCAAATTTGACCCAACTCCCATCCGTAGTAGACTCTACTGGTACAGCACCCGGATTACCTGCATAATCCGAAAAATTTAAGATTTGAAATCCAATTTGTCCCTCCGAATCACTACTATTAGTAACGATATAATAACTAATAGTTTGATCTCCTTGATTATTATAAATCGTCGAATTCTTATTAAGTATTGATACGTTTATTGATGAGGGTATGAGAGCCTCATTTGCTGTAAAATTAACCCATACTGTGTCTTCTACTTTAGCATAACTAGAGTTACTATTGCTAGATGAAATCTGCCTTATATTGATTTGTGGTACGGATTGATCATATACAACTTCACTATCATCTGTTGTTGTCAAGTATGCATCCAGAATATTAGCCATCGTATCAATATAAGATAGGGAAATGGATAAAGGACCTGATGGTTCAGTACCATTCAAAACGAGTGTTGCCTGATACTCATTCCCACTGATTGCTGTTACGGTTGCTGCCCGGTCAGCAATATATACAGTTGAACTGTTAATTGGCTCGCCGGAGCGGAAAAAAAGGGTAATATTACTCCCTGTATTAGCTACTTGATTACTATATGAATTATCGGATATTATATTAACTGAATCAGGCAATTCAGCCACATGTTCCACGTAAATAGTTCTTGTACTATTTGTGCCAATTGTTGTATTTCCAGCAGCGTCTAAAATTTTAGCCCCTATTGTTATTGTAGAGGTATTAACCAGGCCTGGTGTACTTTCGAATGTAGCCGCAATCGCCGTAGCCACTTTAATGCCCGTATTAGCATCAGCTATCAATATTTCAATTAGATCACCAATGTCTGTCATTTCATCGGCAGGATTAACACCTTCCTTCGCAGTTAATTGTATATAAGATCCAGCAATCGTGGAATAATCATAAACTGGTGTCTTGAAATCAATTGGCGAATCATTTACCCATAACGCACCATTGATTTGAGCGTTATTTCCTGAAGGGGATTCATCATTTATATAACCACTACTCTCTTCATCAATTTTCCAGTATCCAACCAAATTTGCCTCATTACCGGTTAAGGATATACCCATGTAACCCTGAATCTCTACTTTGGTTCGAGCAGTATTCCAGACTCGTACTTCATCAATTTTTCCATTGAAATAATGATCCGCCCCATTACTGTTATAGGATCCAATAATAACAGGGTCAGCAAGGTTTGTATAATGTAAGGAATTGAAAGTTGTTGATGCTGAATCAACAACTGATCCATTACGGTAAACATATATCTTTGACCCATTGTATGTCGCTGCTATATGGGTCCAAACATTCGTTTGAGTTGCAACCACAGGAAAATCATTAACTGTAGCTGAATTATTACCCATGCCAGTACCCCCAATGACAAAATGCCAACCCGATCCAAAATAAACCCAACCATATCCACTTATTGTAGTATCAGGTTGACTATGGGAATAAGTAGCTTGATCGAAGAATCCTTCCCAATCATTATAATTTGTTGGTTTTATCCAAGCCTCAACTGTGAGCGCTGACAAGGGCCGCAGTTCTATAGAATTCGGTATTATCAAAGACTTATTATCATTAAATGTTAAGGAATTTCCAGTTGTAAAATTAAAGCTTGTAACTGCAGAGTCCGGGGGTAATGGTACACTAACGTCAATGGCGGTATTCGTACTGTTCCATACAGGCCCCATTATAGTCCCACCTGAGACTATAACCGTATCTACTGCAAACGGCCCCGGCCCTGAGTTATCAATAAGAACCAGTGTTTGATCCGTAGTTTCAGTTACGGGGATTCCATCAACATTTGAAGTATCTGTAAACATAATTACAAATGGAATTGGCCCTTCATCATCAATATCCTGCTGTACCGTATAACTAGTTTGCCATACATTATTTTGAAGGTTGATCGGATAAACCTGCGTTACCCCAATAATTGCTGCGGTAGAAGACAAGGCAGTACTTCCTTCAAAGGTTAGTAAAATAAGATCACCTACTGAAGCTTGCCCCGAATTTATCTCATTATTAGAAGTAATAGTGACATCGATTAAATGAGGAATATTTTTTACTTTTACATTATCAATATCCCAACTATTTATATTGTAGCTGTTTAATCCATACGCTCTAAAACCCAATTGAATAGAATCGGTCACATTCGCTACATATGCATCCGTCCTTAGACTAAAATTTACACTTACCCCTGCAGCAATTTCATAACTCAAGACCTCATTCCATGACCCACCACCTGTTCGATACTCTATGGCTAATCCTTCTGCACCACCTGGTGCATAGAAATCCAGTTCCATATCAAAAAATACTTTAACCTGTTCTGCGCCATCTACTGATATCATAGGAGAGGTCATTCGTTCAGAATAATTTTGAACAGCAGGAGACCAATAAAAATATGCTGCTGGGGATGGATTCCCGATAGGGTGATTGGAATAACCAACACTTCCAACTTGCCAATTACTTGGAAATGTCCAGCCCACAGGCTCTGTCCCGTCACCAAAATCTTCAACAAACGGTAATTGAGACCTTATAGTTACCGGTAAAGCCATCAAGAGTAGGACCAAATAAACTGTTAGTTTATGCTTCATTGGATTATCACCGTTGAACTCCTTATTCCTTGAATCTCAACCATTTCATTCAATGGTGTAACCAATTCGCATTGAGTAATGTCGTATTCCACTATTGTTTCGCCAGTGGTAACTGCTGTAAAGTAGATTTCGGCAATATGCCCAGTTTCTGTAACATAACCCAAGGCACCTTCTGCACCCAAATACCAGACAAAGATATCAATCTGACCAAAATCAGTGGTATATGTAAATAATGGCGTGCTAACCCCATCATTTGTAAATAAAACACCAGGTAGAATTGTATCCAGCTGTAAAAATTCTGCGTTATAGGTTAAATGGGTATGCACCCCAGCAAGGGTTGTATCATGTTCAACAATGTAGGACCCGATAGTTACGGAATCGCCATTTGAAACTGTCTGGGTCAAGGGATGCATCGTTAATGCCGGCGGGAATACACCTGCAATTGAATCAGCAATAACGTCTACTGGATTATCAAGACTTAATTCATAGGTCTGGCAGGATAACCAAAATAAAATCAAGCAGGCATAAAGGATAAAAAAATTGGGTTTTTTCAGGGTCGGTTTTAGCGGTTTTTTTTGATGCTTCAAGATGTTGATAGCTATTATACCAACGGTTTGAAATGCACCATAACCACTGGCTAACTACCGGGGAAATGGTTCCGGGCCATGAATATAATTTTGCGGTCTGGGACCAGTGATATATGCATGGACGGCATTAATGGCCCAAACCGTCCCAATCATATAGCCTGTATTGATCATTGCTTTATTGTAACGCTTATGTGCGTTAAAGTAACCAATAGCTTCACTACGCAATTCCAGCACTTTATCCGGATCTGTTTCTTCATCATATAATTTTGCTGTTTTTTTCATGTTATCTACCGCAAGAGTATATTGGGAAAAATTGGACAACAGCAAACCAAAAAGAAGTCCTTCAATTGATGGAAATGCAAATCCCATTGCTTTCTTATTCGAATAGAACTGTCCCCAACCAGGTGCTACCGTTGAGCGCCAGAGCGCACCCAAAGGCGTCTTTTCTTCCTTGATATTACTGGGATGCTTGGGAAATAGATTGCGGCGGTTCCGCATCAACTCAATGGGCGGATCTGCGCCGATTATGGCCCAGGACGCGATATTGGACTCTGCGGCCAGCGCATTAACCACATCCAGTATATTTATTTGGATCGTACTGATCGTACCTCCAGACTTTACAGAAAGTATTTTCCCAGTCAAAATAGAGCCAAATTCACCAACTTTTGTGCTACCATACATCACATAGTCCGCTCCCAGTTCCTGACCAATGCCAATTATTACATCACGTTCAGGTAAATCTCGTTCAGGATTCCCAAGATCCACGTATTGACTAACTACTTCCAGCACTTCCTGTGGGTCAATAACCCGCATCTGGGCAGTCTCTTGAAGCTGAAAAGACATTGTTGTGAATAATTCACCATATTGCTCAGCTGAGGCACTATCCATTGTCAGATCTACAAAGGCGATCTTGCCCTTATAATCAGCGCTCCGACATAGGCTGATAAGGCCTAGAAAAAGAATAATAGTTTTACACTTGAGAATCAATTTCCAACCGGTTCTGGCTGAAATCGCGTATATATAAATTCTGCATTTCGATCAGCAACTATTATCTGATCATCATACAGCTCATCCAGATAATACACCCGCAAGCGATGGGCCCCAGCTTCCAGTTTTAGCTTGATCTTTTCATCTCGCCAGGAATGCTCTCCATTCAATTCAAAAGCATATCCTTTTTCCTTGGCGCGGAATTTTATCGTATACATAGGATTCATTACTAAATCTGCAACGAGTCGCTTCGCGTCCTGGACTGCTATTTCATGGGTCACAGGAGCATAGCCATTTTTTTCCAGCTTTATCTCGTGGACCCCAGGCCTTACTGAATACCCCTTAACAGGAGCCGAGCCAATTTTCTTGCCATCCAAGAAAACGTCAGCGCCCCTGGGCAATACTTTTACATCCAGAGTTACCTGGGCCATTACTGAGACCGCAAAAAACTGCAAAGCCAGGAATTGCCTCATTGTTTGGCTAATTCCAGATTGTCTTGAGGGCTCATGAAATAATTTCCAGCATAAATCACATCTTGCTCTCGCACCCAACCATTTATCATTTCTCCATTTTCATCTGACCAGAATATTTCTACCAGGCCATGTAATCTATTACCCGCCACCTGCGTAACAGCAACAATATCATTCTTCGCAAGTAGGAATGGAGTAAAAGAACCATTGGATGAGGCAATTCTAAAATGGGTAAGATTATTTTTTACTATATATAGATTTCCTCGCTCGACAAACTCTTTACTGGGACCTAATGGAAAATCAATTTCCAGATTGAAATTACCATTAAATTGCGCATCCTTGGTTACTACTGGAAATAATGATCCAACACCAGCCGAAACAACAACATCATTCCGGTAACCATATTCGTTTGGTAATTCAAACCGATAATCACCATCCAGGCGAGATTTCGTGTAAAATTTCCTGCCTGTGGAATCTGTAGCAACCAGTTGAATGCCACCTAACGTGCGGTCGTCGTAGCGACGAAATACGCTACCCTCAACGACCGCTGGCGTCTTGACAATTTTAGTGACTGGCAAGGTAATATCGCCATAGCGTTTGCCGGTGAATATTTTTTTTATGTCTGGCATATCTCTACCCTGTGGCGAAATAACGAAAATATTGCCATTTTTATCAGTAGAAAGAGTATTCTGAGGTAGGTAAACCTCTATCTTCTCCTCGGGCATGTACGTAGCAGCAAATAATGCGTCTACTTCATTATCCTTATCAAAGATGTATACCTGATATGCTTCAGGCATGGTATTAACAAGTTGAACGGGGGCATAGATGTGTAAATCCTGGTACTCATACCTGAGGGATATTAAAGGGGCGCGCTCTGTATAAATCGGGTCTGAATATTTTGGCGCGAACATATAGCCGCAACCGGATAGGATGAATATCGCAGAAAAAACTAGAAGACTGGTATGTGGTACCCGCATATTTTTCATACCTGCTCTCACAAATATGCGTTACAATTTATTACATTATGGATATACTATTCAAGGCATAGTATATCATAACGTGCGGCCATGGGAACATTTACCATATGACCCATCATCTTCTTTTTTCACTGCCACCATGGTAATAATTGCTGTACAGGCCAATCTTTTCTTGCTTTTTGCCCCTTCCGCATAAGCATCAATGACAATCTCAAATGATGAGGTACCTGCACTTGATACATGGCCTTCGAAATTCACCCATTCTCCTGGATAAACAGGTTCTTTGAATTCAACCTGATCAATGGCCCGTGTAAGTGCACCACTTACCCCTGTTCCTTTTAAAAATCGGTAAGCAACTTTGGATGCAGCTAGATCCATCCAGGAAATCATTTGACCGCCAAATAACGTACCCACGTTATTAGCATCATCCGGCATGACCAATTGGCTATACTTAGCTTGATACTTCATGTTTTACATTAATTGATATATTCTAATTCCTACCATATAAAGGTATAGCCCCGCTAATAAACCCTCGAGAAAATTTTTTTCTCTGAAGAGCACGCCACACCAGCGAGGCTATGATATATATTATCTATTTTTTTTACTTTTAGGCAACATTTTTTTTCAAATCAAAAAAAGCGCGCTGAAAAATACATTTACAATCCTTCCGCTGCAAGGCGCTTACCTTCATCTATATCTACTTTATTTAATAAAAAAGCACCTAAAATAAATAACAATAAAATTGATAAGATACCTAACCGTGCGCTACCGGTAACTAGAGAGATCGTGCCCATAAGCGTCGGTCCAATAATTGCAGCATACTTACCTAACATATTATAAAAACCAAAAAACTCTGCTGACTTTTCCGCAGGAATAATCCGTGTATATAGACTGCGGCTTAAGGCCTGAATACCTCCCTGAAAAAGCCCAATTAAAATTGCCAGAACATAAAAATGCCACGCTTTTGTTATGAAATAACCAAGAAACGTAATGACAGAGTAGGCTATAATGCCTATCATAATTGCCTTTTTAGCCCCGACTTTAGCCCCCAACCGGCCGTAAATCAAGGCAGCTGGAAAGGCAACAAACTGTACAATCAACAATGCAATAATTAAGCTCTCTCCCGAGAAATTCAATGACATACCATAATCAACAGCCATTTTTATTATAGTATCAACGCCATCAATATAAAAAAAGTAGGCCAACAAGAATGTACCCACAACTTTCATGTTGCGGATTTCCTTGAATGTTTGAAATAATTGCATCCACCCCATTTGAATTGCATTTTTAATATTAACCGAATCATAATTTTTTGGTTCTGGAACAAATAAAATTAATGGAATAGTGAATACTGCCCACCAAACCGCAACGCTCAAAAAGGACAGCTTAATTGCAGTTGCGCCATCGGGAATACCAAATATTTCTGGTTTGAGATACATAAGGACATTCACGAGAAATAGTAACCCACCACCAAGATAACCAAGGCCAAACCCCAGCGATGACACTACATCAACCCTTTTTTCCGATGCCAGACCAGGAAGGAGTGAATCATAGAAAACATTTCCACTAGCAAATCCAATAGTTGCCATAACGTAGAATACCACTGCCATTTGCCAGTTCCCTTGGGATACCATCCATAATCCGCCGGTCATGATCACACCCAAAAACGCAAAAAGTGTCAGAAATTTTTTCTTTGCGGATCCCTGATCAGCAATTGAACCAAGAAGTGGTGCCAAAGAAGCCACTACAATTGAAGCGATTGAATTGGCCATGCCAAGATAGAATGTACTTTGATTTGGATTATGTGGATCTGCCCAGTATTCCTTGAAGAATAGTGGAAAAAACCCTGCCATAACGGTTGTTGAATAGGCGCTGTTTCCCCAATCATAAAATGCCCAGCTCCAAACAGCTCGTTTATTTTCTTTCACAACTATTTTATATATATAAATTATTCATATAATGAATTTACCATTCTTGGAAATAAGCTCGAATACCCACCCAAGCACTGGAAAAACTGTACGTATGTCGTGTAAAATAGGGGAACGATGCACCGAATTCTATATCAAATTGCACTGGTCCAATACTCTTTGTGGGATGTACATTGTGTAATGTAAGTAATAGGTACTGTCGAATTTGGGTTTTACGAGTGTCATGTACTATTTCCCAATTACGTTCGCGACTCACCATCCAACTATCCCAATTTGGATCATTTGAATAGACAAAATCTTTTTGAGTTCTAATACTATTAATCCCGCCAGTAATTGAAACCCTATCTGGCCATAATTCCAGCTTACCCGTCGCTGATAATAAAAATTCATCACCTAATTGACGTAAATAATTTTTTCCGGTCATTGCTATGATTGAATCTGGATCAGTTTCTGTGCCCCATAAAAATGACACAGGCGTATTTACCACTTCTCTACTGTACTTGGCACGCTCAACCCGCCAAGTGATATTTACCAATCGTTCATTAAAGTATTTGAAAAATTCACCAAACAATGATAATGAATAACGTGCAAGTCCATTTCCGATTGGCAATTCATTGAACTGGTTTGGTATCCCTGATTTATCTTTTGCATTTGCACGATATGGCCCTAATCTTTTTCCGCTTGGTAATCGTATTCCTAAACCGGCATAGATTGAAAAAGGTTCTTTGCCGCTCCATGATGGAAAACCAAATAATAAAACATTCATAGCTAAGGTTGCATCGCCCAAGCCGGTACTAGATTTATTTTCGGGATAATAAAAAGTCAGAAGTGAATCCAAGTTAGTCGTCAGCGAATCCACTTCTATATCTTTTAACCATCCAATTTCTTCGCTAAATGAACTGTAAGACGGTACGTGTAAACTAAAAGTCATGCGGGATGATAATCCAAATTCGATCTTAACATCACGACGATTAAAGCTTATTTTACTAGTTCGATGAACCAAAGCAGCCATTGTTGAATCATTAGCCATAAAGGCAATATCCCGAATTCCCTTATCAAGCAGGCCGCCCGAGCCGATCCAATTACCGATACCTACATGATTCATAATGGAAAAACGCCAAACACTTTTTGGAACAGTAAAGAATGTTTGTCCAGCTAAAAAAGAAAAAGAGAGAAAAATGACCCAAAACAATTTATTCATAAAGCAGAAAACGCTGCCGAAATTCACTAAAACGAAGAACATCATGCAACCAAAGTGGCGGTAAGTAATCAGGCGGTTTTCCCTGTGCAGCAAAAATCCGTAATAAATCATAGCCAAAAAGTTTGTCTACATACCCACCAGCTATCCATTCAAAGTGCTTTTCATATAGATTATAGGTCAAAGTCATCAATGCAGTGGATGTGGCAAGCGGATCAAAATCTTTGCGATTGGTCACTTCCATTAACAGACCACTGCACATTTGTCCAGCGTAATAAGGTCCCCGTTCTGCATTGTGAATCGCCTGAGGTTTATACCGTATTTGGTGAAAGCGAACTCCAGGCAAATCCAGAGCCTGAACTTTTTTCCATAATATACTTCCCGATATCCATGGTGCGCCAATACGGAAAAAAGGCTGGTCTGTACCATGACCAATGTTCAAGTTTGTTCCCTTAAATATGTACATACCCATATAAGCCAGTAACGATTCCACATCCTGCACATTAGGCAACATTGAGGGTAAGGTTATTCCAGTATCATCTAACCACATAGTCCGCTGCCAATTTGACAAGGGAATAATGGTCAGATCTGCGCGTGCTAAGTCTTTCAACCATCCCATTTCGTTCACCATCAATGCATATTCTCCAATCGTGAGGCCATGACGAATGGGCACCAAATGGTAACCTTCTAATGACTGGTATGCTGTACGGACCACTGGTCCATCCATTACGTCTCCTCGCAATGGGTTCGGACGATCGAGCAATATAACCGGTTTACGGAACTTTGCTGCTGATTCCAGCACTTTTGACACCGTGGCCATGAAAGTAGTATACCGCACACCGGTGTCCTGCATATCGATTAGAATAAGATCAGCATCACGTACACTCCATTCCGGTGGATACAAAACTCGTTTAAATAGATCAATCACCCGGGCTCCAAATATGGGATCAATTGACTTATTACCCATCATTTTCAATTTTGGATCTTCACTAGCAAATAAACCATATTGTGGCAAAAATATCGCCAATACATGAACATCATCTACTTCTCTCAATAAAGCCAGCAGATGATGGCCATTTCGATTAACGGATGCCTGATTACAGAGTATTGAGATTGTCTTACCTTTTAGTTGCGAAAAATCCATTTGTTCTAAAACATCCAACCCTGTATAAACATCCTTCATAAACGAAAGATCAGGTATAGCCTGTATTTTTGTATGATTGTAATCCTGGGCAGATATGAACCCTAACAGAAAAAGTATAATAATAAATTTATTTGGATTGCGCATTAGCTATTAATTTAAATCGATTTTGAAATTGTGGCAGTATAACGCTGATTGCGAGCATGATAATGGCACCAAAAAATACATACCAGGTCCATGCCAATGATGTAGCCTTCCAAAGATAAATCATCAAGATGATCGATATGGAAAATCCCAAGAAGACCGATTGATTTGAAACTCGCCAATTAGTCAACCGTAAAATGAAAAATCCAAGAATTGCACCATAAATCACTGAGGCAATACTTAAACCAATTTCCACCAAGGGGCTTTCCGATGATGTGAATAGCATCGCGCCACCAATCAAAATAATAGCCCAGAAAACAGATATCCCTCGCGCTGTTTTCAATCCAACATTGGGCTTAATTGGCTTTATCCAGTCTACTACCGTAGCAGAAGCCAGTGAATTGATAGAAGAACTTAATGTTGACATAGCAGCTGCAAAAATTCCCGCAACAAGAAAGCCTAAAAATCCTGATGGTAGATGTGTTAAAATAAACCATGGGAATACCAGGTTTGGCTTCAAAGGTAAACCATCGTAAAGAACCCACATGCTAGCACCAAGAAATAAAAATATTGCAAATTGAATAAATACCAAAAAGCCACTTAAAACTAGTGCTTTTTGGCCATTCCTTATTGACCCTGCAGACAAAAGTCTTTGAACCATTAAATGATCCGTACCATGGGATGCCATGGATAAAAGAAAGCCGCCCAACACCGCTGCAATAAAATTATATGGCCTGGTTAACAAATCAGCTAGTGAAGATGAAAATCCCTGAAAAACAGAAAATTTATCGGCTTCTCCTAAAATAGATTTTATACTTTCCAACCCGCCAGGAATCAAATCATTAATAACATTAAATGTCAAAATTGCACCAAAAATATATAAAATAAATTGAATAGTATCGGTGTAAACAACGGATCGTATCCCACCAATAAGCGTATAAATCAATGTGAATAAACCAATTATCGCTATAGAAGTGCCGAAAGTCCAACCTGTAATCAGTGTTAAAGGAATGGCCGTCATAAACAACCTCACTCCATCAGCGAGAATCCTCATCACCATAAAAATAGTTGATACAAAGCGCTGGAAATCTATACCCCATTTGTTGCCAATAAACTCATATGTGGATTGGATTCCTTCTTTATAATAAAGAGGTAGGAAAATCCAGGCCACGACAACACGTCCAATTATATAACCCATAGCCACTTGCAAAAAACCAAAGTTGGTAAGATAGGCTACACCAGGTATACTAAGAAAAGTGAGGACAGAGGTCTCCGTAGCAACTACACTGAAAGAAATCATTAGCCATGATATTTGTCCACTGCCAAGAAAATATGACTTGGTATCCCGTTGATTTATACCGGCTATCACACCAATTAGAACGATTAATCCGATGTAACCAAATAATACCTTCATATCCAATGAGCTAAAATTATTTCTACGCGGATAAATCAAATAGCGCTGCCGTAGTTTCTTGAATTTTATTAATTGTTGTCCCTGTGCAGCCTTATAAAGCGATAATCTGTTCCAATCCATGGTTGCAATACTTTCTCGTACAACCGTACTTCCCACAACTTTATCGAACATAGTCAAAGTATTTTCTGATTTTGTAAATTCAATATCCGGGTAAATGGTTTTTATTTTTTCCGCTATTTCGATTGCCGTAATCCATGGCTCAAGTACTTTTGAATCCGTGATAGTAATGGATACACCATTACAGATTTGACCGGCAAATGGACCTGTATTTGGCACGGATACTGCCGGTAGAATATTTACGCCAGGAAGATCCAATCCCTCTAAAGCAAACACAATATTCGATCCGCTGGTTATCTCAGGATGGACAAGAATTTCATATGGACGATCTGTACTAACACCATTTTCGAGGATTTTATCTGCACCCAATATGCCAGTGATAGTGAACCGTTCAAGATCATCCATCGTAGAAATACCAGGTGAAATTGGTGCCCATTCCAATCCAATTTCAGACCACGGTTGCCCCTGCCAGTTATCCATTGGAATAATCATTAAATCTACACCAAGGCCATTTTCTGTATTCAATAGACGCGCCAATTCTCCAATAGTCATGCCATGGCGATAAGGGATTGGAATGAAACTTGTGGGATACGCAAGACTTTTTTTAGGTATATTTCCCGAGACCATTTCACCGCCCAATGGGTTAGGACGGTCAAGAATTATAATTGAAGTACCAGCTATTCCTCCCGCATGTAATAAATGTTGTAATGTTAATGTATAGGATTGGGATCGGATGCCGATACCTTGCAGATCAATAAATAAAGCATCAAGATGTTTAATAAGATCTGCAATTTGAACTGGTATTTTGTCAGAAATATTTATTTGATCGAATGGGTACTCTTCAACTTCATCACTAGCAAGATTATCTGAGAATAGTGTTGCACCATTCCAGTGATCCATGGTTAATAACAGATCTAATCCAAATTTCTTTTCAAGAAGTTGAATCGTACTCTGTCCAGAATGATTTACCCCGGAAGTGTTGGTAAATAAACCTAATTTTTTACCCTGGTATTCAGGCCTTGGTTTTGAAAGAAATTCATCAATACCAAGTGACAATTCTGTCCCATCCTGCGCACTGGAAATATTCAGGATTACCCCTAGAAAAAATAGTATACGAATAAGGCGTTTTAAATTCATCAAATGAATGCAGTTGAGCAAAAGGTTGTTGGAATATACAAACCAGCAATTATTTGATTGAATGTCGTTTTTTCTTGCCTTTTTTATCAGACTAACTCATTTTCCTTGCTGCAATGGCTGATAAAGACAACGAACAGTCCAATAGCGGCGGTTTCGCCAAAACTACAGATTTTAAATGGCTGGGTATCGGACTAGCCCTGTTTGCGCTCATAGCTTTTATTATGCCTATGCCGGATTCTATGGTCCTTAAAGCCGAAGAACTCTTCAAGGGCCAAGCTGGTGTAGATGTTGCGTTGAAAGCAACGCATATCAAGATAATTATAGCCCTTTTATCTACTTGTGTTGTCTTCTTTGCGACTGAAGCAGTGCCCATGCCGGCAGTGGCGCTATTAATTGGCCTAGTACAATTATTTTTTGGTATCACTGATTCAAAAAATATCGTTGGTACCTACGCCCATGATGCGGTATGGTTTATCGCTGGTTCCCTTGCCCTTGGAGCAACGCTGGTAAAATATGGTCTGGATAAACGGGTGGGTATGTTGGTGATTAATTTGGCTGGTACAAAAACGCGAATGATAGTTATTGGTATTTTACTGGGGACTGCAATTCCCACGGCTTTTGTAGGAGAACATGCTGTTGCTGCAATGTATGTTCCAATTGCCATGGCACTGTATACACTTACTAATAAGTCTACTCCTGCACCTAGATTAGGCACATTACTTATGGTTACTATTGCAGTAGGTTGCATGATTGGTGGTCCAATGAGCCCAACTGGTGGCGCTAGGAATGCCCTGATGATTGGTTTCCTGGCAGATTATGGAATTGAAGTATCTTTTATGCAATGGATTTCCATGGGGGTATTCTATACAGCTTGTATGTCCGTCGTAATGGCATTTATCCTACCTCTATTATTTAAGCCCGAAGTAAGTGATTTAAGTGAAGCTGTTGGGCTTATTAAAAAAGATCTCGAAAAACATGGTGCTATGACTGGTAAGCAAAAGCTAGTAGCGCTTATAATGCTTGCAGTTGTGGTATTGTGGATTATCGATAAATCAGTAACAAGAGATATCTTAGGGTTTTCATTAGGACTTGGTGGTGTTGCGATATCTGGGGCTGTTGTTTACATGCTACTGGGCCTGACATCATGGAAAGATTATGAAGATAAAGTCAGTTGGGGTGTTATTGTATTGTATGCTGGCTGCATAAGTTTGGGCAGCGTGTTTAAAGCTACCGGAGCTTCTAGTTGGTTCGCTGATCAAATTATGAACCTAGTAGCGCCTCTTGGTTTAGACTCTGGTGTTGGACTCGTCATATTGGTTGGCGTCATTGGTGCTATTTTGACCAATTTAATGAGTGCTGGTGCCACAGTAGCTGTTATTGGTCCTGTAGTTCTTGATATGGCAGTGACTGCAAACACAAATCCAATACTTGTAGGAGTTGGACTGGCTATCGCCACATCAATGGCCTACTGGCTTGTGATTGGAACACCGGCTAGTTCTATTGTCTACGCCAGTGGACAACTTGAATCAAAGGATTTTATTCGTATGGCTAGTGTCGGTTGGCCGGCAGCGCTGGTCGTGCTGGCTATAATGGTAGCTGTCTACTGGGTTGGTATTTTAGGCATTAATCCACTAGGCTCTGGTTTTTGAGGATATAAATTATGGAAATTTTATTTCTAATTATCGTGCTTGCTGTACTTGCCTTGGCTGTATTTTCAAGCAGAAAAGAACAAGCGTCTAAAGCAGACAATAGGAAAGATCAGGCTCTTCAGCAAAGAGAAGATTATGCTCATGAAGATGTGATGACCTATGGACAAGTTCAACAGCGGCGTGAAGATTTACTCAATGTTCTCGATGAAAATTTGGGAGAAAAACCAGACCAACGAGATCAAATCAAAAAAATAATCAATGATTGGGCCGATCTGAAGATTAAAGCATTTCAAGATCGACGTTCCTGGGTTAGAAACCCAGATAAAGATAAGACTAGTTAGCCTTTTTCCTACTGATCAATTAATAAATATCCTTTCTGTCCTACCGCTGACAGCAGTTAATAATACATAGCTCGTTGAACCTATCGCCTGTGCAATATCTTCAATATGTATGGTCTCAGTGTCATTCTGACCAAAAATCAATACTTCATCGCCTACACGAACATCGGCCCCACCAAAATCCACCATAAATTGATCCATGCATACGCGCCCTGCAATTGGGTAATTTTTTCCTCGTAGACCTATATAACCATCCACATACCATGGTCTTGGAAAACCATCGGCAAAACCGGTCTGAATAACACCAATAACTGTATCCTGAGGTGCTTCCCAAACGCCACCGTAACTAACTTTCGTGCCAGCAGATATTTCTCTTAAAGCAACTACAGGTCCCTTGAATTCCATGACAGGTTTTATTGGCATGTCCATAGGTACTTCTTCTGAGGGAAAAGCACCATATAGTAAAATACCAACCCGTACCAAATTAAAACAAGTCTGGGGCATATTTAAGACTGTCCCGCTGTTCGAAAAGTGTATATATTTAATATTCAAATCCAATTCTTTGGCCGCATGCAATACTTGATTAAATTGTTCTAACTGGTGTTCAGCATAGCTTAATTCCCCTTCATCTGCAGTGGCATAATGACTGTAGATACCCTCACAATTAAGATGTCCATTTCTTTTAATCTTCTGTAGAGTATCTACTGCTAAATTAAATGGTATACCAAGGCGTGACATACCAGTATCCACTTTCAAATGAAATTTAGGACTAGTTTCTGCTTCAATAAATAATGGTAAATCTTCTATAGCAGAAAGATTTAAAGCTATATTACTTATAGCAGCTTCTGATAACATTTCCTTTGTCGGCCTGCAAAAAACTAGGATATCCTCTTCTATACCACCAGCCTTCAACTCTAATGCTTCTTCAAAAGTGAAAACAGCAAAATGATTCACACCTTTAGATCGTAGGGCTTTGGCGATAGGCACTGCACCATGGCCATAGGCATTCGCCTTTACTACAGCCATAATTGGTGTTCCATTTAACTGTTGCTTGATCAAATTATAATTGTGAAACAGGTTTTCCAAGTGAATGTAAGCTTTGGGACCTACCATGATCAGGAATCAAAATTTTCCAAAAGGAATACCTTCAATTCTTCAAAGTTATTAAATATTTCTGAACTGCAGGCCATTATCCAGCCACTTAGATCTCTCAAAGGAATCTGATTGACAAGATAAACAGGCACATTATGCTGAAAAGCCAAAGTGACCTCACCATGCGTACCAGCGCCCTTAAACACATCTTCATTCCATAGACAGATAATATAATCCACTTCCTTGGTTACTGCTCTGATGTCACGATCCACACATTGGCGTACAAATTCCCGGTAGCGTTCAGTGTCGGATTCTTTCCAAGTCCGGTAGTCAGTAGAATTTTCTTGCAACATAAGTAGCCGTGATTCTTCTACGGGGTCTATTACATTATGTCCTAATTGGGCCGATAACCAACTTGCCATATCTAAGCGCCAGCCAGAGCCTTCATCCACGGCGTATTCCATTGCTCCAGATAAATATGCAATCATTGTCGAAGTGTCCTTTTTAAAAGCACTGAATTAAAAATAATCCAAACCAATCCAATACCTAAAGGTGTTAGAAATAATGTCCAGTAAAAATATCCATTAAACATCAAACTTCTACACCAATTTGATACCATACTTGTCGGCAGATTCTCCAGTACCGCACTAATACTAAGTGGGTAAAATTCAAATTCGAACAACAATTCTGAACTAAAAATAATGAAAAAGAAAAAAATAAACGTAACAATAAAAAAAGTGTTAATTCTATCGGTCAATAAAGAAATTGTAATCAATCCATTACTTACAATGAGTCCAAAAAGATTCATTGATACTAAAATATATAATAAATCCAGCATACTTAAGGAAAGATCCATGAGGTAGAGGAAAATTATCATAGCAACTATTGAAAATATTGTGGCTTCGATTAATACCGTAAGCAGCAATAATCCAATTAGCTGTAGTTTTGACAAGGGAGTTAGCGAGAGTGTTATCAAGGTTCTTGAGTTGACTCGCAAGTCAAAAAATTCACGGTAAATAATTGGTATGATCACGATGGTATAAACAATCAAAACCAATCCGGGATATAGCCATTTTTGGTAGGAAAATCTTGTGATTGTTTCCAACATAATATTCCCGAGACCTAGGGTCAACGCCAAATGAATTATGATAGGCAATACAACCACCAAAGTCATGGTTGAAAATATTCGTCGGCGGAACAGCCACCAACGGCGCAATAAGAAGGCTTGCATCAATCCAATCCTCTGCCAGCAAATTCTGAATCCAGGAGATCTCGCAAACTTAATTTTTTAACTGATAGATCTTTCATTAATTCGCCTGCCGCTTCATGTAATACTTGAAAAAACACAGCTCTTTCACGGCCATAGAAATGTATTCTATTACCAATCTTTGTTGGATTTACAACTGTGGTAACTGCTGCGAGTTTGTTAAATAATTTTTCTGTCAGATTAACAAACTCAATCTCAAACTGGTGATACTGCAAGGTACTCTCCAATAATCTATCCATTGTACCATCAAGGATAATTTTTCCCTGCTGCATGACCAAGATCCTATCATTGGCCTGTTCAACTTCTGGCAAGGATTGGCTGACGTAAATTATTGTCTTTTCACCGGCTAGTCTGCGAAGCAGATCCCAGGTTGTCCGTCCGGATCGTACATCCATAAATGCTGTTGGTTCATCAATTATTAATATGGAAGGATCATGGATCAGTTCCCGAACAATCATAGCTTTTTTCGCATTACCGGGCGAAACAATACTGGCTGGTTTATGTAGTGAATCCATCAAATTTAAATCCGTTGCAAATTTTTTAATCCGTTTGGTAATGTTGCTATCCTTAACACCATAGATGGATCCAATAAACCGAATATTTTCTTCGAGAGACAAAAATGGATCCAGATCCGAGTTGAAAGGAACAAATCCTGTGTAAGACTGAGAATTTTTTCTGCGTTTAGTCAAATCAATACCATGTATAAAGACATTCCCGTAATCAGGAATTTCACTACCGGAAAGCACCTTCAATAAAGTAGACTTTCCCGCATCATTTTCACCGATAATCGCTACCATTGAACCGCGCTCAATTCCAAATGATAATCCAGCTAGGATTGTTTTATCACCGGCAAGCTTCCCAATCTTTTTTAATGTAATACTTGCTTCCATTACATCCAGTTTGTCATTCTGTATCTAATGCGCCTCAAACCAGTTTATACCTTTTCCACAGTCAACCACCAGTGGGATAGTAAGGGGCATGGCATTGGCCATTTTATCTGACACCATATCTTTTAGTGTATCAATTTCTTGCGCAGGCGCTTCGAACAAAAGTTCGTCGTGAATCTGCAAAATCATGCGTGCATTATACCCCTCATTTATCAAGGATCGATGAATGTCCAGCATGGCAAGTTTGATCATCTCCGCTGCAGTACCTTGGATAGGCATATTTATTGCCATTCTCTTGGCTGCTTCTCTTTGAATATGATTTTCGCTATCAATGTTCCAAATATTGCGCCGGCGACCCAATACAGTTTCAACATATTTTTGATCTTCAGCCTGTTTAATCGTTCGATCCATATATTCGCGGATACCGGCATACCTTTCAAAATAAGTATCAATTATTACCTGAGCTTCTGATCGTGGAATACCCAACTCTTGGCTTAAGCGAAAGGATCCTGCACCATACATAATACCAAAATTTACTATTTTTGCAGTTCGGCGCATCTCTGGCAAGAGGTCCTTGATGTCAACACCAAAAACATCACTGGCTGTACGACTGTGAATATCTTCATTATTATTAAACGCTTCTACAAGTGCAGGGTCTTGGCTCAAATGGGCCATGATGCGCAGTTCTATTTGAGAGTAATCAGCCGAAAATATTAGCCAACCCTTCTTTTGCGCTTTAAATGACTTACGGATTTCCCGCCCCTCATCTGTACGAATTGGTATATTTTGAAAATTGGGATTACTGCTTGACAATCGGCCTGTAGAGGCAATGGTTTGACCAAATGTGGTGTGGATACGGCCAGTATCACTGTTAACCAAGGGAGGCAATGTATCTAAATATGTATTTTTCAATTTATTTAGTTTCCGGTAGTTCAGAATCATGCCAGGCAATGGATGTTCATTACGCAGTACTTCCAGTACCGATTCTGCAGTTGACCGCTGTTTCACTTTACGCAGATTCAATATATCAAATAGTATATTGGCCAACTGCTGTGTAGAATTGATATTAAATTCTGTTCCTGCTTCCTTTATAATTTCCTTAGAAAGGTTTTCGATTTTCTTACCTAACTCAATAGACATTTTTTCAAGGATTTCCTTTTCAACATATGTCCCCTCATACTCCATATCCATTAATACACTAAGTAGTGGCAATTCTATCTTTTTGAAAAAATGATCCAACCCAGTATCCTGCAGTTGTTTTTGGAAAATATCCGTTAACTGCCAGGTAATATCAGCATCTTCCGCTGCATAAAATCCCGTTTTGTCAAGTTCAACTTCTGTCATGCTAATCTGGTTCTTCCCTTTTCCAATCAGATCCTCGATTGGCACCATTCTATAATTCAAATATTCAATACTTAAATTATCTAGTTTATAAGACCGTGCTTCAGGCTTCAATAAATGTGCAGCGATCATCGTATCACATACCAGTCCTCGCACATCAATTCCATGACGCTTGAGAACCAGCATATCAAACTTCGCATTCTGCCCTGTCTTTGGAATATCTTTGTTCTCCATGATTGGGCGGATTATTTCGATTACAGTAGACAGATCATCGTCGCCAAAAAGATTTTTTTGTTTATCCTTATAGAGTGTCGGTATATAAATACCGCTATTTGCTTGGGTTGAGAAACTGAATCCTACGATTGTATTCTGCATCGGATCCAGACCATCTGTCTCTATATCAAAGGAAAGTAAACTATTCGAATTTAAAGAACTGAAGTAATTCTTTAAGTTTTTTATTGTTGTAATAATTTTATAATCTTTATTTGGTTTATTTTTCGTGGATTTCTTTTCTTTTGTAGAACCAGGTAATTGGTTAATGAGCGCATGAAATTCATATTCAGTCAATAATGATTCCATTACTTCAATATCCATATCTTGTCTAACTAATTCATCGATCTCTCGGCCCACCGGTACATCAGTCACTATTGTCACCAGGTCTTTGCTCAGGATAGCATTATCTTTTCCTTCCAGTAGACCGTTCCGCACTCTTTTATTCGTAACGCTTTCCGCGTTTTCCAGAGCTTTTTCAAGGGTGCCATAATCATGGATAAGTTTCATCGCTGATTTTGGACCCACGCCAACTACACCAGGTATATTATCGGATGAATCACCCATCAGTCCAAATAAATCTATAATTTTTTCAGGTGGTACACCCCAACGATCCTTAACGCCTTTTATGTCATAAATTTTGTCTGGTTTGGTACGGGTGCCCGGCGCAAAAAGAAATACATTGTCATTGATAAGCTGCATAAAATCCTTGTCCCCACTAACAATGAACACATCCAGATCTTGTTCCACACCATGCCTCACCAAAGTACCAATAATATCATCCGCCTCAAACCCTGCCTGTGATAGATATGGTATCTGCATGGCTTCAATCAATTTCCATAAATGCGGCAATTGTACCTGTAACTCTTCAGGCATTGGGTCCCGTGTTGCCTTATAGTCAGGATATTTCTTGTGGCGAAAAGTTTTTTCTTTTCTGTCAAATATTGCTGCAACATAATCTGGATTTTCTTTCTTGAGTAATCTAAAAAGCTGATTTAAAAATCCAAAGAGTGCACTAGTTGGCAATCCATAACTGGTTATCAATGGATTGCGAATCATGGCAAAATGTGCTCTGTAAAGCATGGCATAACCATCTATTAGGAACATTCTCTTTCGAGTGGATTTTTTTGCTGCCATGGGATGCCGAAATTACCATGTCGACTTAGCAAGCTCAACTGTCAAATTTATCATACGAGTATGTTGAAAGTGATTAGAGCGCTATAGTAATATGCAGAGGCAATTTGCTTAGGTAACTAATAGCATGATAAAAATCACCGATAGTATATATATTAATGAGTCCGAGGTAAAGGAATCCTTTATTAGATCATCAGGCCCAGGTGGACAGCATGTAAACAAAGTTGCTACAGCTGTACAGTTACGCTTTAATGCCAAAACTTCTGAAAATATTTCCAAAGAAGTTTATAGTCGTTTACGTACTATTGCCGGTTCAAAACTAACCGAAGATGGTAATTTGATCATTGTATCTCGAGTGCACCGCTCACAGGTTCAAAATCGTCAGGTCGCACTTGACAAATTAATATCCCTTTTGCAGCAGGCAGTCAAAAAACCAAAGCGTCGTAAAAAAACTCGCCCTAGCCGAGCTAGTGTGGAAAAAAGGCTGCGTAACAAGCGTTTGCAAAGTGAAAAGAAAAAGTCCCGACGCAATATTGATCCATAAGCAGAATAATTATTTTCTAGTTTACGGTTTCTTTCAACCAACTACTTGACTTAGGACATAAATAAGTAGAAACTGGCTGGACTCATTATAATCTTATAATTTATAATCGAATGTTAAACCAATTTGTCTGGGGTCACCATAACTAAGCCACAGTTCATCTGGATAGTCTGGTGGAATTAACCCAAAATAAAAGCCCCGAATTGCATATCTTTTATCAAAAATATTTCGAGCCCAAAATGTGATATTTGCTGCGCCAATAATTTTACCAAATGATAAATTTATTAGAAAATAGGAATTGGAAATTTGATTGTGACTGTCTGAAAAATAATAATTATCCTTATAAGTCAAGTCTGTCCGCGCAAACAACCCAGATTCGTCCCGCCAATTGAATCCAAACGATCCGGTTAATTTAGGGGCCATAGCTGCTTCTTTGTTTCCACCAATCCCAATTGTTGTAGAATCAATTTGGTATGAAAATTTTTCTACCTTGGTATTCAGGTAACCTAGGGAAGCAGTTAAGCGAATATTTGATGTTATTGCATGATCATGATCCCACTCTAGACCTCCAAGCTGCCCTGAACCTGTATTTGAAGTAAAATAATAAAAACTGTTGGGATCTCCCAATACTTGCTGACTGGAAACAGACACTTGTTGATTTCTTCTATTTCCGATGAATACTGTCACCCGATCACTGTAATTATCTATCATTCTTTTAAAACCCATTTCAATATTTTGAATATATTCTGGTTTAAAAGGTCTGTTTTTTTCTGCTAGGTACGGCTGCTGATTTACCCCACCAGATTTATACCCTTGGGCAAATGACAGGTAATAACTTGTAAATTGATCATCCTGATACTGGAATGCCCCCTTAAATCCCAACATGTCGTGCTCTAAATCAAATTCAACAGGCGGTAAAGCAGCATCATACCCCAGATAAGTCCCGGTATAAATTATTTCGTTGGTTTCATAACGAAAATTGCCAATCAATCTTAATACAGAAGAAAAATGATAAGCATACTGCGCGTATCCTGCCAGTACATTAAAATCATAAACACCTGTACCCTCTGTTACTAACCCGCTAAAAAGGTAGCCAGAAGCATTATCCTGTTCTTTGAGATGCTTGTAATACCCGCCAATGATAAAAGAACCAATGGAAGCCCTTAGCTCTTGCGTAAGTGATGATCGATTTTTTTCATTACTATCAAAGAATTCATAAGACCAACCTTCCACTTCAGGGTCAAAATTATGATTATTATACCAGTAAGTGTCGTCTGCCCAATCACCATCATAACTGTGAATAAGATCAGTTTCAGAATAGGATGTGATACTTGTGAGATCCATTCCCTCAGATAAACCTAGATTTGCTCGCAGAGAAAAAGCTGTTGATTTCTGACTGTCCTGCCCTTGCTGATTTGAATAAGTCGTAAAATCCTGATTATTATCAGGTGCCCAGGCATCATAACCATTATCTAGATTCGCAATCATAGCGGTTCCAACAAGTACTAATTTTTCATTAGGTTGATATTTAAATTTTGTCCGTAACAACAATTCATCCCGTTTGTTCGAATTAGTGGTATTCTTGG
>CAYYXU010000003.1:0-2839 GCA_964475645.1 uncultured bacterium
GATGGATCAAATGGTCCGGTTTTTATCGATCGAAATGCGGTGATTCAACCGCATGTGTACATACAAGGTCCAGTTTATATTGGCCCATCTGTTTTGATCAAAGCAGGTGCACAGATATACAGTGGTAGCAGTATCGCTGAAGGATGTAAAATTGGAGGAGAAGTAAACAACTCTATAATTTCAGCCTGGTCAAATAAAGCACATAATGGATACTTAGGCACTTCATATGTGGGATCATGGGTAAATATTGGCGCTGGGACAAATAATAGTAATCTGAAAAATAATTATGGTACAGTAAAATTAACAGTCAATGGTGAAGTTGTTGATACCGGCTTACAATTCATGGGATTGATAATGGGTGATCATTCAAAGTGTGGGATTAATACAACATTTAATACTGGTACCACTGTAGGAATTAACTGCAATCTTTATGGATCAACGATACATAAAAGACATATCTCATCGTTTACATGGGGTAGTGCCATCGATAATTATACTACCTATAAACTTGATAAAGCATTAGCCGTAAATAACACTGTTATGTCCAGAAGGCAGCAAAACCTATCCAAATATGAAAAAGAATTGTTAGAGAATATATTTCAGTTAACAACTGATTGATATCTACGGTTAAACTTTTATTCTTTAAAAACAGTAAATAAATAGTTCCTTTTCCAATAAATCTCAACCGTTATAAAATTCTTTAAGCATAAAATCTTTTTTGTACTCAGCCATTGAAATTTTTCCAGGTAATTAAATTAAAATAAAAAATTGTATAATTTTTTCTTGGCTTATGCTGCTCTAATTAACATGTCTTTGGTAACTCCTTGAAATGAGTGGTATAACTGACTACATTTACCAATATGAGAGTAACCGTTATATTAACCTTCCTTTGGTTCATCAATGTTCTTTTTGGGGGAATTCGTTTTGAAGAAAAATTGTTTTTACCATGGGGTACGGAAACGAATTCAATTGGTCTACGCAATGGACCAGGAGGCCCATTCGGACCGACTTTTATTTTCATTGACAATGAGGTTATTCAGATAATGGATACGCAAAACAAATTATTTAAGTCATTTCATGATAATCAAATAATTAATTCCGTGCCGTTACCAATCAGTCATATAGATAAAGCAGATTACAGAGAAAATGGCACATTATTATTGCTATCTAATAATCAAACCTGGAGAATAGGACCAGGCGAAAATAATTTTATTACCAGTTCTGAATCATTTCCTAAACGCGTTGCGGACCGTGCCGAGCGAATTGGTAATAATGAATTCCGTATAATTACCGCTCAAGGCACAATTATGCATTTTAATGAAACGAACACTGCTTCTGTAAGAGTTTTAGGCCAAACACCATCCGGATTGCGCTATATAATGGTCGAAAAAATTATTAATCAAATTCCATTAGAGGTACGCCGGCAAGTGTTGGTCATAAATACTAATGGATCTGAACTCAATAGGTTTAATATACCGCCAATATCATTTACCTATATATCCAAAGAGTTTCATGTTGATGTGAATGGTTCATTAAACATGATTCATACTAGGACAAATGGTGTCCACATTCTTAGTTGGAACTATGATGAAACAATTGAGACTGCGCCTGAATTACCGGACAACTATTTTGAGGCGTTAGACTTTCCCGTTCTGGAAGATCCGCCTATTGAAATTGACCGCCAACGTAGCATGCAGGATTATCCAACTGTCACACCAGCGGAAGCATTAGCCATGGCCGATCAGTATGTTCAACATCAATGGACTGCAACTGCTGCCAATATCACAAATGGCAGAATCAATGATCCAAATGGTGTAGAAATCGAAACACCAGATTGGATTGAACCTGGATCAAACTACCACGTACCTTATCAATGGGGCGGATTTAGAACATTAGACCAGCTTGATGCCGGACTATTAAGCGGTAAGTATGCTGGAGACAAAGCTACTGACTGTAATCAGAATTACTGTGTTAGTCCACATTGCGTTGGTGTTGATTGCTCAGGGTTCGTTTCTCGATGCTGGAAATTGCCTACCCATTATTCTACTCGTATGATGGATGATTCGATTGCGGTTGCTTATCAGAATTGGGATGAATTACAACCTGGTGACGTGATCCACAAACCTGGTCATGTAAGGATGGTAATACTCAGAAATCCAGACGGTTCTTTTTTAACAGTTGAAGCATCTGGATACGACTGGAAGGTGAGTTACCGTAGTTACTATATCAGCCAACTCTCCGGCTATACACCCCGATATTACATTGGAATGGAAGGGGCAATAGGTAATATCCCAAAACCTGAATTGCAGGTTTTGGATGCTTCTGATAGTTTAACAATTTCATGGCTACCGGTAGATACAACCCAAATTATAGGCTATAATATATTTTATCAAGAAGGTGGTAATTGGTTTTCAGCTCTTAATGGGAATATTATCGAAGCTGATCAATCTGCGGTCGTTCTACCAATAGATGCAGATACACCATACTATTACAAAATGCAGAGTGTAGCAGCCAGTGATGACAGTACTATGAGTTTTCCCAGCGATACGTATGGTAGTTATAAAACTGGGACAAATGAAACTATCCTAATTGTAGACGGCTTTGATCGTATTGATGGCAGTTTTTTATTTCCTTATCATGAATTTTCAATGACGATGGGAAATGCATTGGTACCCTGGGGATATTCCTTCGAATCTGCGGATAATGATGCTGTTATCAGCGGATCCGTAAATCTAATAAATTATGATGCTGTTTTCTGGAATCTTGGTGATGAAAGTACAGCGGATGAAACATTCAATGATATCGAACAAGACTTTGTGAAAACCTATCTCCAGCAAGG
>CAYYXU010000003.1:2939-7309 GCA_964475645.1 uncultured bacterium
TTTTCAACCACAAGTGGTGGCGCTGTGGCACTATTATATGGAAATAATCTTATAGCTGCTGTTCATTTTAGCGGATTGGTTCCAGGTGGTTCAGAGCCTGCTCATGTATTTATGATGGGCTTTCCTTTTGAGACTATTTATGATGAGTGGGAAAAAATAAGCTTGGCAGGTATGGTATTATCATACTTTGGTTTTAATGTTCAACTAACTGGTCAGGAACCAATTACTCCAATTCAATTCTCATTACTAAGGAATTATCCTAACCCGTTTAACAATTCCACGACGTTTCAATTCACAATACCTTCTTCAGGAAATGTAAAGATTGACGTCTATAATTTACTGGGACAGGTAGTTGTAACACCGCTTAATGAAATACGTGGTCCTGGGTTAAATACGGCTTACTTTAGTGGAAATTCCCTTGCCAGCGGGATGTATATTTATGCAATCAAGTGGGAAGATCGAACTGCACAAAGCAAGTTTTTGCTGGTCAAATAGTTTTTCCCTAATCAGCCAATTAATAAGCGGCAGATATAAACAGCAGACAGGATGCCAACTGTATCCGCGATCAAGCCAGCGACTATTGCATGACGTGATTTACGGATACCAACTGATCCAAAGTATACGGCCAATACGTAAAATGTAGTTTCGGTTGACCCAAACATGGTTGCCCCAATTTTGGCGTAGATTGAATCAGGGCCATGTGTATTTACCAGATCAGTAAGTAGCCCTAGGGACCCGCTACCAGAAAGAGGCCGCATTAAAGCTAGAGGTAAATTTTCTGGTGGAAATCCAATTAGGGAAAGAAGTGGTGAAAGTCCCGCCAAGACCAAATCCAGCGCACCCGAAGCGCGAAACATTCCAATGGCTACTAAGATTGCAACAAGGTAGGGTATGATTCGTATGGCAATGGTAAAGCCATCTTTGGCACCATCTACAAAAAGTTCATAAACTTTGACCTTTTTAAAAACCAGACCATAACAAGGAATCCCCACTAGCAACAGGGGAATGATGTATCTGGCAAAGTCATTAATACCATGAATAAGTTGGTCAATCATTGTACATCATTTGGTTTAATCTTAAAGCGTTTCATTTTTTCCAGGCCCTTTACGGAAATAATTGCTGCGATGGTTGACGTGCCAGTAGCTATTATTGTTGTAATGAATATTTCACTGGCATATGTGCCCATTAGTCCAACAACTGTTGCAGGTAATATCAATTGTACGCTGGAAGTATTAATTGCTAGAAATGTGCACATGGCATTGGTGGCAGTGTTTTTATTTGGATTGATCTGCTGTAGTTCTTCCATGGCTTTTAAACCTAACGGCGTGGCGGCATTACCTAAGCCCAGAACATTAGCTGCCATGTTTAACACTATCGAACCCATCGCTGGATGGTCTTCCGGTACATCAGGGAAGAGTCGTACGGTTATCGGACGGAGGCTTTTGGCTATAATACTAATTAAACCGGATTTCTCAGCAATCTTCATTGTACCAAGCCATAATGCCATAATGCCGATCAGGCCAATTGCAATTTCAACTGCTGTCTTTGCCATGTTGAGGGCAGCTTCTGTTACGGCATCGATTCGGCCAGTTAATGCGCCCACAACTACAGAAATAAACATCAACCCAAACCAGATATAATTCAGCATAGTTTTTTCTTAATTGACGGCCGGTTCACTAAATTTAAGTTTTACTGTTTCATCGACTTCCAATTCAACTGGCAATGAAATAGGTAATGTGGCCTGGTATTTTCCATGGCCGCATGGGAAATTGGTCACAATAGGTATATCTAAAGCCCCGCATATTTCCATAACAATATCATCAGTTGATTTACCAAAAGAAATTTCCTGATCTTTCATATCTATAAGTTCACCAATGATCAGACCATTTATTTTATTAAATACACCAGCGGTCTGTAAATGAACCAACATCCGTTCAAAGGAATATAAATATTCATCGAGATCTTCCAAAAAAAGAATACAGCCAGTTGTATTAATTTTACCATCAGTACCAAGACGATTCATTACAAGGCTCAAATTGCCACCCCATAGCGGCCCTTTGGCTGTACCTTCCTTGAGTATATGTGGACCAAATTCTTCAGGCGGGCTAATCACAATATTCTCATTGCTGGTCAATGCTTTCATCATTTGGTTAAAATTATAATCAATAAATCCATGTTTATAAGATACCAACATGGGACCATGGAAGGTGATTATTTCTGTTTTTTGAGTAATAGATGTGAGGTAAGCAGTAATGTCACTATAACCAATGAAAATCTTGGGATTTTCTTTTATCATATCATAATTCAACAGTGGCAAGACACGATTTGCTCCATAGCCGCCCCGGGCACAAAAGATGGCATCTATATTTGGGTCGGAAAACATATTGTTTAAATCTTCAGCCCTTAGCTCCGGAGGGCCAGCAAATGGTCCTTCCTTGGCCTTAATGCTCTTACCAAATGTGAGATGGAAATTTCGACTGGAAAATATTTCTGCAGTATTTTTCAATACGTCCTCGGCAATCCAGTAAGAGGGACTTATTACACCAATATTTGCTTCTGACTTTAAGCCTGCTGGTTTGATCATAACTTTATTTCAGTTAGGGCATTGACAATCTTATCCTGTAGGCTACGAAATGGTTTTGCTTCATCAACATACCCATTCATTAATATTGAAAAAGCGAGTGGATCGCCCCGCGTTGTAAATATATACCCAGATAAGCAACTTACTCCAGATAGCGTGCCAGTTTTTGCAATAATTTTTGCTAATGATTCCTCATTTTGCATTCTGTCTTCAAGTGTACCATCCCATCCTCCAATTGGAAAGGTATTTAAAAATTTATCCCGTACGGTTTTATTATTGTAAGCCCAGGTTAATAGTTTAATAAAATGGTCTGGACTGGAATAATTATACCTCGAAACACCAGAGCCATCGCTTAAACGGAATGTATTTGTATCTATTCCAACTGTATCATGAAGGAATGTTTTTATTGCGAGAAGGCCATTATTCCATGTCCCAACCGTATCATAAACAACTGCGCCAATATGTTTGACCAGAAGTTCAGCAGTTAGATTTTCACTTCTTTTCATGAATTCTGTAAGTGCATACTGTACTGGTTTTGACCGATGTTCTGCAACCTTCATTGTCCCTGCTGGTAAAATACCTTTGATTACATGCTCAATATTTATTCCCCTAGATTGTAACATTTCTGCAAAAACTGTGCCACTATACATGGTGGGATCATGGACATTGCGTTGAAAGGTATCCGTGGACGCAGTGTCCAGCACATTACCTGTGATAGAAAAACTATTGTTTAGTTTTTTCCAGTCACGCGTTATCTTTAATTTTTTAAAATCGGTTGTATCATCCACAGTTATTGATTGATTTGTAATTGAAATATACTTAGTAACTGGATTTGTTTTTATTGAGACTGGATGGTCTATGATTCCAGGCGTGACATAAAAATCTACACAATTTTCATTAACTGATAGTGCGCTGATTTGTGCTGCATACCACCATGGCCCCTCATCCCACATCCAACCAGGGCCAAAGGGTACATCATCCAACATGGAATCATCCAAAACAAGATATTTTATTTTTTTTGCGAGATCAATCGTGCGCATACGAATGCGATTATTTTGAAACCAGTAGTCCTGGCCTAGATGCAATTTCAATGTATCACTAATTGTTTGAGCCATCGTATCCAGTTGGTTAAGTGTAAGGTGAGGGTCTCCTCCCCCAACTAAATAAACAGCTGTACTATCCTGGTAAACAGCTGTGGAAAACGTTTTATTCGTATCAAGCATTGCTAGTGCTGCGATACAAGTATAAAGTTTATTATTGCTGGCAGGATTGAATAGTGCCTGGGTGTTCCACTCGTAAATAATTTCATTAGATTCAAGTTCAACGATTTTAATTCCGATATTTGTCTGAAGGCCAGATTCCTGGATGATTGTTGTAATATTATCCAGTGCCTTTTTGTGTCCTTTAACATTAATTAACGCAGGCGCCTTGCTGCAGCTAAAAAGGAAAATTATAACCAATAAGTGGTAGCAATATAGTGTGTTCTTTACAATTGGCATTTTAACAGTAAACATTAATGAATTGAATTAATTTTGATAATTCTTACGCAAAAGTTATGCAAATTAATTTGCTTAAAATAATATTGTATGATAGCTTTATAATGTGAGCAGGGTGTCGCATAAAACTAAAAAATAATATGGTACACACTAATTTTTAGTTCACTCGATGCTTACCTACAAAAGTTTCCATTAAAATAACATACATAGTTTTCAGTCAAATATATTTAGATCATGCGTAAGAGGATTGTCCTAATAGCCGTCATATCATCTTTGACTTTAGCTGGCACTAC
>CAYYXU010000003.1:7409-44543 GCA_964475645.1 uncultured bacterium
GTAAGAGGATTGTCCTAATAGCCGTCATATCATCTTTGACTTTAGCTGGCACTACAGGTAAGATATCCAGCACAGCAATAATTGAAATATCCGAATACATGCAATTGATTTCAGATCTAGGTTAAATAAGTATGAGCAGAATAATTATAGCTTTTACTTACTTATTATTATTCTACTTTGGTTGTAATCGTATAGATAGCACTAATAATCAGAAGGTTAATCCAGTGGTTGTAAAACACATAAAGAGATTAGAGAAAGAACACCCAGGATTATCTGCTGCCCAATTCAATAAGTTACCTACTTCACCTGATTCAACACCCAGGTTTGTGTATTTGAACCCATCGGAAACAGGGATAGACTTTCAACATATTTGGGATGTTCAGCCCAAACATCGAGATCAGTTGCGTAATTCGTTTATTGCTTCGGGAGTCGCGATCGGTGATTTTGATAATGATGGTCTGGCGGATGTATTTTTAACTAGGCAGAAAGATGGTGGGCGGCTATATCGAAACCTTGGCAATTTTCATTTTGAAGACGTGACCTCAAAAATGGGTATTAATCCTGCTGGGATGTGGAGCTCGGGTGCGACCTTTGCCGATATTAATAATGATGGCTGGCTTGATCTATATGTGTGTGGATTTGACTGCCCCAATCGTCTTTATATTAATCAGCGGGATAAGTTCACGGAAGAGGCAGGTGCCTACGGTCTCGATTTTCACGGAGCCAGTGTGGTCATGTCTTTTGCTGATTATGATCTTGATGGTGATTTAGATGGCTATTTGCTGACCAATAGACTTCATCCAAGTGATGCTATTAAAAATATCAAAATTATACGTCAAAAAGGCCAGCCGTTACGTGTTCACCCAGATAATCAAGAAGAGGCCTATTTCATAAAACCCCCCAATCGCATCCAACTGTTAATTCCTGCTGGTCAATTTGATCATCTTTATAGAAATGACAACGGTCATTTTGTCGATGTTTCTATAGAATCGGGTATCGGCAAGTCCCCTTATTATGGTTTATCTTCAACATGGTGGGATTACAATGACGATGGTTGGCCGGATTTGTATGTTGCCAACGATTATATGGGTCCCGATCATCTGTTTCGAAACAATGGACTGAATGATAATGGGGTAATCACTTTTACTGATGTTGCGGATGAGGCCTTGCCGCATACACCTTGGTTTTCAATGGGGTCCGACTATGCAGACATTAATAATGATGGCCGGATCGATTTTCTTGCATCTGATATGGCGGGAAGCAACCACTATAGAGACAAATTGTCAATGGGCTCTATGAGTGGACCAAATAGTGATGCTTGGTTTTTGAATTTTCCTAATCCGCCTCAGTACATGAGAAATGCGGTCTATCTAAATACAGGTACAGACCGGTTCATGGAAGTGGCATATTTAACCGGGCTAGCAAAGACAGACTGGACATGGACTGTCAAATTTGGTGATTTAGATAATGATGGATTTGAGGATGTATATTTTACCAATGGTATGTCACGTGATTTTTTTAATGGAGATTTAAAAGAACGAACGCAACAGATTGCGAGTAAGGATGGTTCTTATAGCTTAAAAGTGCTGGAAATGTGGGAAAAAGAAGATCCTTATCGCTTGAACAACCAAGTGTATAGAAACCTGGGTGATCTGCAGTTTGAAGATTTGAGCAGTCGTTGGGGCTTGGATCATTTTGGTGTCAGCACTGGATCAGCGATGGGTGATCTGGATGGCGACGGCGATCTGGATCTCGTTGTCAATGGGTTTGAAGAGCCGATACTCGTATATCGCAATGATGTCTCTACCGGAAATCCATTAAGGATCAAACTTAAAGGCAGGACGAGTAATAGTGGCGGGATTGGCACAAAAATTGTTTTGGATACTAATAATGGACGAAAGAAAATGGTACGTTATGTCACGGGTTCAAGAGGATTCATGTCATCGAGCGAACCAATTGTACATTTTGGCTTGGGAAACATGGATATGGCCGAGAAAATCACCATTTATTGGCCTTCGGGTATTACCCAAATATTGAAGGATATTCCTGCCAATTTTCTATATGTGATTGTCGAACCAAATTTACCTTCTCAAAAAATAAATCAACCCAGTTTAGTAAAATCCGTTGGCACGATGTTTTCATCTAGTGAAGTAGGGTTGGCAGAGGTATTACATCAGGAAATGGAATACGATGATTTCCAAAGGCAAAAGCTGTTACCAAACAAATCATCCCAGCTTGGACCAGGGATGGCATGGGGTGATGTTGATGGTGATGGGGACGATGATGTTTTTATTGGTGGGTCTGCAGGTTTTATGGGGATGCTTTTTCTCAATATGGGCAATGGTCAATTTAAAAATACCTTACAGTTTTGCTTTACCTATGACATTCGATCTGAGGATATGGGATCCTTGTTTATCGATTTCGACCGTGACGGTGACCTTGATCTGTATGTAGTTAGTGGTGGTGTTGAATGTAGACCAGGAGATGTATTATTGCGTGATCGTCTATATATTAATGATGGGACTGGAAATTTCCAAAAAGGGTCCTTGGATCTGCTACCAGATATCCGTAGCAGTGGCAGTGTGGTGGCTGCGGCTGATATCGATGGAGATAGTCATCTTGAACTGTTTATCGGTGGAAGGATTGTCCCTGGAAAATATCCTGAAACACCACAGTCGTATGTGCTGCGTTACACAGGGGCCAAATACGAAAATGTAACTGATGCTATTGCCCCTGAAATAAAGCAAGCCGGGATGGTTACAAGCGCCTTGTTCACAGATGTAGATGGTGATCATCAGCCTGATTTACTGGTAACGTACGAATGGGGGCCAGTACGGTATTTTAATAATGAGAATGGTAAACTGATTGATCGAACTTCCAAAGCAGGGTTGTCCAATCGGCAGGGTTGGTACAATAGTATTAGCGGTGGCGACATGGATAACGATGGAGATACGGATTATTTGGTGGGTAATTTTGGACTTAACACCAAATATCAGGCTTCTATAACAAAACCGGAAATAATGTATTACGGAGACTTTGAAGGGAATGGGATAAAACGAATAATCGAAGCCAAATATGAGAATGGTATTTGTTTGCCTCACCGAGGTCTTGGTTGTTCCAGTGGAGCAATGCCTATGGTTAAACAAAAACTGCCAACCTATCACAAATTTGCCATTACATCATTACAAGATATTTACACAGAGGATCGAATCAATGATGCGGAACAGTTTGAGATCAACAGTTTGGCATCTGGCATACTTATCAACAAAACGGATAAAAAAGGAAAAGTTCGATTAGAATTTCAGACGTTGCCGCGCATAGCTCAGGCAAGTCCAATCTTTGGTTCAGCAGTCTGCGATATCAATGGAGATGGGAATTTAGATTTATACGTGGTGCAAAATTTTTATGGACCGCAACGGGAAACTGGTTATATGGATGGAGGCGTCAGCCTGTTGCTTTTAGGTAATGGGACCGGACAGTTTGAAAGTGTTGCCCCGGCCATTAGCGGACTTATTGTTCCTTGGGATGGCACCAGCCTTACAATTGGTGATTTAAACCAGGATCAGCGCCCTGATTTTATCGCCGGTGTAAATAGCAGAAATTTGAAGATTTTTTTAAACCAAACACAGTCTAAATCAATGGCTATTAGAATATCGGATTTATCTGAAGGCCAAAATCATATTGGGGCGAAAGTCAGTGTGAATTTTACCGACGATTCAGTTCAGCTTCATGAAGTTTCAGCAGGTGGCGGGTATCTATCCCAATCAGCTCCGGTTGTTTTTATCGGTGAGGGGACAAGTCAGCGTAAGGTGAAAAGTATTCATATCCGATGGCCGGATGGTCTGATCAAGAAATTCGAAGTCGATAAATTCCAAAGTCAAACCCCATCTTTATCTTCTTCCATTGACATAGAGTAATATGACCTGCCAATATCATAAAATAAATTATTTTACAAAAGTTTATAGAAATAATAATTCAAGAACTACATGGTTGGAAAGACCTTCTATTATTGCACGAAAAAATAACCTATATTCATTCTTTCAGTTTTCTGAAACATCTCAAACCATAGGGAATTCTATGAAAAAAATAAAAATATTCCTGATTTTGAGTGTCTGCTTTTTTAGGATGTTGGAAGCAAATCAGGGAAATACATCTACTGCAATGACGGTTCACGCGGGTAGCTTGGTTGATACACTAAATGTGGGATTAGAAGATACTGTCAATATAGGATTTTCCCCCGGTGACATCATGATGGAAGTCATCCAAGTTCCAGGTGATTTAACTCTCAATGGTGTGGGTGTGGGTGTACATCAATGGAACACGGATGGAACAATTCCTAGTCTTAAAGTCGAAGTGTATAGACCGGACACGGCTGGATACCCATTTACATCAGCAGGATCGATGTATAGCTTTGGGGATACGGCTGAAAGCGGGTGGATTGGTTTTGCTCATCCAGCAGAAAATGATTCAATCGCTTTTCCCGATACAAGTTCAGCTTCCAATTTAAATTGGAACAATTTCAGCGCAGGTACGGGCGCCTGTTCTAATGAACCGGAAGTAGCAGGCGGACAACCACTTTGGGGGACCAAAGTTTTGCCGGCTGGTAATGATGCTTTGATCCCAAGGCCTTCTGGTGGTTCTGCAGGTTTTTTTTACGTTGATTTTGCAGGTGGTGGTACACAATTTGTAAAAGACGAGTATATTGCAGTGGTGGTAACCTACCTGACCGATGGCGCCGGCGATCCAGCCGACGAATCAACAAGGATCCTTTTGAATGCAGCTGATGCTTCCTATCTTTATCCTTCTCCGGGTCTTCAATATTTCGCAAGTAGTTGCAGTGGGCCAAGCGGTGAACACGGCTGGCATATTATGCCTAATGCTTGGAAATTTCAGTACGTTGTTGATATTACAGGAGATATTCCGCCGGAAATTGACATCTATCATGTAGGCCTTTCGACTACAACTGGGTTACCGGATCCAATTCCATCCTGGACAGAGATTAAGGTCATGGCGACTGCAAATGATTATAATCCTTCTGGCGGGTCAGAGGGTATTGAAGTGGTAGTTCTTCACTACCAGCTTAATTCTCTTACGGCTGATACAACTTCAGAATATATGACTACAGTATTTAATTTAGTTTTGCAGATGTATGCTTATCACACTGACATTCCAGGCGTGTCCAATGGTACCACTGTTTATTATTGGGTATCTGCTCAAGATGTTGAGGGAAACATATCTAACACGAATAAGCAATCCTATCTCGTGGGGACACTAGCAACGGATAATGATGTAATACCCAATAATTTTGGTGTGCATGGCAACTATCCAAATCCGTTCAATCCAATTACCAACATTATTTATACGATGGATATCTCATCCGACGTGAATATCAATATCCATAATATACAGGGGCAGCTGGTTAAGAACCTTTTTATTGGCAATGTAAACTCGGGACAGCATACTGTATCCTGGAATGGTACAGATCGTTTTTCTCAATCTCTACCGTCTGGTATTTATATTTATTCAATAAAGTCTAGCCAACAGATCCTTACTGGAAAAATGATGTTGCTGAAGTAAATATCGGCCTGCATCATACTCGCATAAGGCTACTAGTAAACCAATGAGAAACATTATTTTTCTGTCTTTTTTGATTATGGGTTCTATCCTTTACCCTCAGGGAGGAACTATATCCGGCATAGTTCAAAATGAGAAAGGGAAACCACTTGTGGGTGCGAATGTGATCCTCAAAAACACTGTTTTGGGCGCAGCATCCGATCACCAAGGGAACTATATTATCCATAAAGTTCCTGTTGGTAAACCTTATCAGTTATCTGCAATGTATATTGGTCACAGAACAGTAACTAGAGACGTTCTGCTGCAAGAAGGAGAAGTGCTTAATGCAGATTTTATCATGAAACAATCTCTAATCGATTTGGACGAGATCGTTGTTTCTGCCAGTTTCAGCGAACGGAAAAAAAGAGCACAGGCATCTCCAGTCACGCTCATTTCCCAAGATGAACTACGTAGGCTTCCATTACGAAGTGTTGATGAAGTATTATCAGGGAAGGTTCCCGGCGGGTATGCAAATCTGCCACACAGACCGGGGCAAAACAATTATGCGTTCACTTTGAGGGGCGGTACAAGCGGCGCAGGAAGACCACTTGGCGATGTAAAAATATATGTGGATGGGGTCGAACTGCTTGGATTTGATGTTCAATCAAATCCTGGCATTGCTGATTTTATTGATCCCAGCGACATTGAAAAAGTTGAAATAGTGCGTGGACCTATGGGGTCTACTCTACATGGGGCTAATGCCCAAAGCGGAATAATCCATATTTTTACAAAAAGAGGGTCGGGAACCAAAAAGACTGTAATGAGAATGAAAATGGCCCGAAAAAACACAGCCGCGCCAATTCTAAAGGATTTTAAAGGAAATGATAATGTGATTGGACAGGAACTTTCGTTTAGTCTTAGCGGTAGAAGTACTTCCGATATTAGTTATAACCTGGGAGCAAATAGGACTGTAGATGAAGAAGTGATGCCCAGCAATGGAAAAAATATTGAAGTATTAAAGCTGCATGGTGCCCTCAATGCAAGAATGGGTTCAGCAAAAATTGATATTAAAACATTTCAGAGTTGGGGGGAACAAGGGTTTATCAGTAATCTATTCCATTTATTAAAATATCAAGAAGAAAGAGGATGGACAGATGCACCTGGTCACTGGGCTGACTCTGTATCTGATGGGTCCATAAAATACTACAAACCAGGATTCAGCCTAAACTTTACCCACAATTTTAATCCAAACTGGTATCAGACTCTTATAATTGGAAATGATACCCGACAATCTCTATATAGGAAGTGGGGCAGTAGTGGTAGCGGGAGTTATTTAAAGCATGATTGGAACCGAACCACTATGAACTACTTTTGGCACTTTAAAAAGGAATTTCCAAACCTGTTAGAATTGGATGTTACCGCTGGTGTGCAGCGAACCCAGAGCAGTAATGTACGATTATCTGGAACAGTAGATGAGGAGAAAGACCAATATTATTATGATGATTTTGAAGATGCATCACTTGTAGATCAAAGCAATAGTAATATGGGGTATTATGCCGAAGCAGTACTGGGTTACCAAGAAAGGATTTTTTTGACCGTTGGTGAGCGGATGGAAGAGAATGAATATTTTGGGAAAGATTACGGCAGGCACTTCAGTCCCCGGATAGGTTTATCGTATATTTGGGAACTAGGTGGCCTGATTTGCAAGACAAGGGTCGCATGGGGCGGTGGTGGAATCAATCCTCCACAAGCGATGCAGGCGCTGCCCAGTGAATCAAGCTATAGTATTAACATTGGTAACCCTAATCTAAGACCTGAAAGACAATCGGGTTATGAAATTGGGGGTGATTTTTATATCGGTGATAATTTTTTTCTAGAAGTAACTTATTTTGATCAACTTTTTCTAGATGGCATTCAGAATGACCCCAGTATAAACGACCCGGCAACATTAAAGCAGGAATACTGGTATATTAATTTCGGGGAAATTATTAACAAGGGGTGGGAATTTGCGGTCAAGACAAGGTTTGGACCTTTGGACATTAATGCTACCTATTCTATTTTGGACAGCAGGTGGGGACAGGATTCTATCCGGCAAAGTAATCTGGTTTACGAAGGGTTTTTTGATGAAGGGGTCAGAAGAAATGATGTCCCCACGTCTACTGCAAACTTGTCTCTTGCATACAGTTTGCCTGGGTTTACTCCAGATAATCGTAAAGGAGGCTCTCTGGTTATAGATCTAAATTATATTGGCGAAAAGAAAGGTAGAGATTGGCTGCTCTATTATGACGGGTTTTATAATCCAGATGTTAATCCTTTCAGTTATTATAGTAAAGATGTATTGATAAATTACAAGCCTTATGTAACGGTTCGTTTGCGCTGTAATTATTGGTTTACTAATAATCTGGCTGCCTATTTAGATATTCGCAACTTGACTGAACATGAAGATATATCAAGGGCAATTACACAGCCCGCACTGGGTAGACAAATGGTTTTTGGTTTGGATTTAGAATTTTAGATTTCTGTACTACACTAATGAAAAGGTATAAATAATGATCACGCGTTTCACAAATAAATTCACAGATTTGATTTTTACTGTTTCTATCTGCCTGATTATGTCCTGCAACAGTTATGATTTTTCTGATGTCTTTTCCACATCACCAGCAAACCCCCAAGCAGGAGAAACAGTAACACTGCTTTACAATCCAAAAGGCACTATACTTGAAAGTGCAAATCAAATATTTGCAATAGTTCGAACATACGGAAACGAAAATTATAAGCCAGCTTCCATGTTTTCCATGCCTAATAATGTGATTGACACCGAAGAATATAAAATGAAAAGAAAGGGTACCGGATGGCTGGTAAAGATATCTGTTCCAGATTCCGTTGTTGGTTTAGTCGTTACCCTGAACGACGAAACGGATACAGACTATAATGAAGGACTGGGATACTGGGTGCCTTTATATACATCAGACCAACGTCTTTTACCAGGGGCCGAGGCTGGGTACGCTGCATCGCTTGTGCGCCGGGGTTGGGGGGCTGTATTAGATAAGACACTTTATGCAGACACTTTACTTAGTTTTTATAATAATGAATTTTCAAGAAATCCAGATAAAAAGGCGGACTTTGCATTCTCGTATTTTTCTGCATTGAAAAAAAGTAAGGGCTCGGATGGATTTGTTGAAATTGAGGCCAATCTCCAAGCTTTAGACAATCCAGATCAATGGTCCGAAGAGCACTTGTTTTTCCTGAGCGCCTGGTATGGTGCAGTCAAGAACCAGGAAAAGTCAGATTATTATAAAACCAAATCTCGGGAAAAATTCCCCGCCGGTCGATGGGTACAACGGGAAGAGGCTATTAAATTTTATAAAAAAGTTGGGTCGGCTGAAAAGAGAATATTTTTAGACGAATTTGAAGCCAAGTACCCTGACTATTCCGGTTTTAGTTATATGCGCGGTGTGATTATTGGTGAATTTATAAAAGAAGGGTCCTATAGGCAGGCATTGGAATATTTTAAGGTTCTTAATGGTAAGACGTGGAGTGAGCGACCAGTATTTTCCGCTGTAAATAACATGAAAGAAACAAAAAATGATGATTTAGGCTTGATATTAGAAATAATAAATAAATCTGTTGCTGTTTCTCGTCAGGAATATGATGAACCAAGGGCTTCAAAACCGTCGCTAAAAATTTCGAGTTTATGGCAAGAATCTAGAGCAAAACAGCTTGCTTTGGCGCTGGATGCAAGTGCGGTAGTCACCAATGCAATGGGTGATACTGATGATGCAATTACATATTGTGAAGAAGCATATCAACTAACCAATAAGAAAAATAAACAGGTTAACGAGCACTATGCTGAAGTGTTATTTAAGAATGGTTCCTTAGATGGGGCGAAAAAAATTCTAGAAGAAAGTATTGCTAGTGGTATTCAGTCTCCAAAAATGGAAGAGATTCTAAAAGAAATATTTGTTAACAGCCAAGGATCAGACACAGGATTTACTTCTTATTATTCTGATTTGAAAACCCAGGCGCTGGATGATCTTAAGGCAAAAATTCAATCTGAACTGGTAACGCAATTAGCCCCGTCTTTTACTCTCTCAGATACAGAAGGAAAAGAGATATCTTTATCTGACTACATGGGGAAAATAGTGATTTTGGACTTTTGGGCAACCTGGTGCGGCCCATGTAAAGCTTCTTTTCCCGCTATGAAAAAAGCGCTTAACAAATACGAGAAGGGGAATGAAGTAAAAATCTTGTTTGTGAACTCTAAAGAAACGGCAGAGGATAAGCTTCAGGCCGTGAAAGATCTTATGGAAAAAAATAATTATCCTTTCCACGTATTGATGGATAATAAAAATGAAGTTTTTGAATCTTATGGGGTAACACTTTTGCCTACCAAATTAATTATTGACAAGGCTGGCAATATCCGTCACAGAAGCTTTGGTTTTCGTGGTGAGACGGAACTGCTGGATGAACTGGAAGCTGTTATTTCTATCCTAAATTCATAATATTATTTATTTAGCCATTCACCCAATTTATATCTTGAGCCATAAGTCTTTAAGGAAATCAATTAGATAAATTAATTTTGCTTGGTTTATTTTTATATAAACGATACATTTTGCCGGTGTGGGTATTAATTATTCTAATAAAAACGAAGGAGTTCTAAATGTTTAAAAAGCTAACATCAATTGTATTAATTGTATCTTTGCAGTCGATTCTTGTGGCCGATGGTTACAATGCTGGCGGAGATTTTTCCCTGGACTATGCTTTAAATGGTCATGGAGATATTAATTTTTCCCAATTTACAGCCTTGGGCGCTCAAAGTGTTCTTGCGGGGATGGATTTTGACGGTGACGGGAAAAAAGAAATTTTATTTACCATTGATGAAACCTTGGCTCCCGGTGGACCCGATCCTGGTAAATTAGGTATCTATCTCTATGAAGCTGATGGCAGTGGTGGGTACAGTCATGTATGGCACTTTGTCACGCCAGATCCTGGCAATAGCTTGCCTGGCATGTTTCATGCTGATATCGATAATGATGGCTTGCATGAGATTTATTTTGGTGTGCCCCCGGCAGTTGGTCATAATGACGGTTCCTGGGGAACATACATTTTTGAACAGAATGCTGATTCAACTTTTCCCGGAACAGCGACATTGCTTTATCAATACGGTATGACATCATCGGATAATTTTCGTCCGGCGGGATATGAAGTATCGGATTTAGACGGGGATGGTATTAAGGAACTCTGTACTGTAGACCGTGGAATTCGGAGAGTATCCATTGTTGCACCACCTTCGACCGGTTTTGATAATCTTTCTACATTCACAAGTGAATACCTTGATACACTTGACCTTAATGGTGGTTCTGTTTACAACTTGGATGCTGTGGATTTTGATGGCGATGGTAACCATGAGTTGTGGGTAAATACTTGGAATAACTTTAGCATGACGGTTTTAGAAGCCACAGGGGCAGATGCCTACAGTGTTGAATCAAAGATGGATCAACTTTATTCTTCGGGAGATGCTGCTTCTTTCAGGAGGAATGGCTTTGCGTTTTATGATGCTGATGGTGATGATGACCTGGATGCCTGGTTTCCAATGACTGATGGTAAATTGTACTACCTGGAAAATACTGTTTCTTTCACTCTAGATGACGTATCCCTTGGTGATAACCAAGTTACTAATGGTGGACTCGAAGATAGTACTGCAGGTTGGGACTTTTTCCCAAGTCCGATGACGAATATGGCACTGATGAGTACTGGCGATACACTCTTACCTCCAGTTGTCACCAGCACTATGGATACCACATCTACCGGTGCGGACACAACCTTGTATGACACTTCTGCTGCAGTATTGTTTACAGCGCATGCAGGAACAAAGGCGCTTAAAGTTTCGGGATTATCTACTGCTGGCGGTACAAATATGGAAAATAATGCGTTTCATACTTTTGCCGATACTGATCCAATAGCTCCTGGTACGCAGTTTGTAGCATCAGCAGAGTTCTACCACAGTAGCGTTGATAGTTTTAGTACGCTTGGTGCTCACGGTACTTTGTTTGCAAAATATTTTGCTCCTGGCTGGGCTTACTTAGGCATGGAATCAGCTAATTTTGAAGGATCAGCTACTGCTGACGCTTGGCACCATTTGGATGTGCTCGGCACGGTACCTGCTGGCGCTACTATCGTTCAAGTGGGTGTAATGCATGTTCAGCCAACAGATGCAGCCCTTGGGTCTTTTTATGTAGATGATCTAGAGGTGAAATTCTCTGACTCATTAGGGGTTGACTATCTTGCCGCAGACGATTTTACTGAAGTACTTACTTTTGGCTCAAGAAATCGCGGTAGCGATATGGGTGATATAGACGGAGATGGAAAAATGGATATTATAGCCACGACTGGAACCGGCGAAACGGTTGTACGAATGGAATTTATGGGAGGCGACCCTACCAGTGCTAGCAGATATGAAGTTAGTACTATTTTTGAAAGTAAGGGCGCACCGGCTGACCGCTACTATCCGCTTGATATTTCTGACAGCGATCTTGATGGAGATGGTAATTTAGAAGTAGTACTAACCAACCTGTATGCTTCCAATGCGACACAGCCCCAGATATTTGTTCTGGATTATGATAAATTTTCCTTTGATAATGGAGGAGACAATCCTGAACATTTAGCTCCGAACTGGTCAGTTGCCGCAATGAGCTATGGAGCTGATGTTGATTCAGTTTTTGGTCACGATGCTAGAACCGTTATCGGCGGAATGGATATGGATGGTGATGGAAAAAAGGAAGTTATTTGTAATGATTATGCTGGGCGCAGAGTAGTCGTTTTTGAATACGATGCTGACAATAATATCTTTGATGTAGTATGGTCTTCTCCAGTTATAACAACCCATTATGCTTACAACCCACGAACAATGGCAGTTGGCGATCTGGATGGTGATGGTAAGCAGGAAATTGTTTTTCCTTCTGCTAATGATGATTCGGAAGGTTACCATATTTATGAATGGGATGGTGTGGTTGGCAGTGATAATTACGGGACTACTTATGCATCTGTCTGCCAGGTTGAAATTGATAAGTGTTGTGCTGGAGATGGAGCTGGCACGGCTACTTACGGAGCATCCTTTAGGGGTGACCATGACCGTTTAACAATCTTTGATGTTGATGGTGATGGCAGAGATGAATTTGTACAACATATTCGCCGGGGTAATCCGCGAGGAACTCTCGTATATTCCCTTTCTGATGGCGATGAGCTTGTATCTGGTTCAGGCGGTGGGTTTGAAACCTGGAACGAGGAATTTTGGATCAATAGAAGTGACTATGGCGGAGGCTCTCCTCTTCATGCGCTCCCTGCTGATCTGAACGGAGATGGCCACTATGAGGTAATTAATCATACTTGGAACGCTATGCATTTCTACAACTTCACCTCAACAGATACAGGATTTGCTGCACCTGCCGTTGGCAGTGCCGATTCTTATTACAAGGGAACTCCAGGGAGCGACCAGTATTCAATATGGGGCGGTTATGCGCACGATATTGATGGCGATGGAAATGATGAAGCATACTTTGCGAGTTATGGAAGTTGGGGAGTAGGCTCTGGTGACGTATACGTAGTTGACTACGATAGTACTGATGATGTGCTAAAGGTTAATGGAGACCACGTGGTAAAGATTGCTTCAAATATTGGGCAGTTCATAGGCGATGTAGGAACTGGTTATGATGGAGACGATAGAAATACTCTTTTTGTTGGGCGCACAGTACCCAATATTACTGCTCTGAAATACATTGGCCCTGATCCTAGATCACCTTTGAGCTATTTGAAAGAAGTAATCTATTATGGTGAGCACGATGTAGTTAATACTACCATCACAATTGATTCTACAGGAACTGATACTGTTTATTCTGGTAGTCCCTGGGGATTTGCTTCCAAAATAGAGACAAGTTGGGGTGGAGAATTACTGGATTTTGATGCTGATGGCAAAAAAGAACTTCTGGTTTCATATCAAAGTATTGATGACAGTTTGAGTACCACTGTTAAAACCTGGGTTGACAGTTTAGGAGATTATTCTTCAGTGACTACAAAGGTTGTCAATCATAAAGATTGGACATTTATACTGCTAGAAAATGGGACTAATCAAACTGTTTCTACTGACCCGATTACGTTCGTTCTTCCAGACGACTATCGTTTGGATCAGAACTATCCGAATCCGTTCAATCCAAACACTACCATTCGATACACCATTCCTATCAACCGAAAGGTTTCGATCAAGGTGTATAACATAACCGGACAGTTGGTAAGAACTCTGATTGATAATGAAATGGCTAATGCCGGGACCCATCAGGTAGTATGGAATGGAAAGAATAATTTCGGCCGAACAGTTTCTACAGGTATATATCTGTATAGCCTGGAATGGGCTGGGATGAAAAAGGTCAAGAGAATGACCTTGGTCAAATAAGCTAGAGACTCTATTCTATAGCAATTGAATAAAAGGGGAGTGCGATATCGCACTCCCCTTTTTAGTTTCTGATACTATGAGAACCTTATTTATCACAATTACTATCATGGGCGTTTTATTTGCTTCCAATGGGAAGATCACAGGTAAGGTGGCTGAGAATGAAACCGGAAGCCCGGCTATAGGCGTCAATGTGATACTGGTAGACACCTACTTGGGATCTGCTACGGATGAAAATGGCCGTTTTACTATTCTGAATATTCCTCCTGGTACATACTCAATTCGGGTGGATGCCATTGGGTTTGCTACTATTACTATGAAAGATGTGCGTGTTACAACGGCCCAGACCACAGAGTTAAGTTTTATATTAGAAGAAGCAGTTATTGAAGGACAGGAAGTCACTGTAATTGCTGAGCGACCCTTGGTGCAAAAGGACCTAACCGCATCCCAGAGGGTTACCACAGCGAAAGAGATTGAAGATATGCCTGTAGAATCTTTTCTAGGTGTATTGACCACTCATGCAGGAGTAAGTCAGAGCGCCGGCGGCGCCTTGCACGTTCGGGGCGGTAGGAGCAATGAAGTAGGGTATTATATTGATGGTGTATCTGTTTCTAATCCGTTTTATACCAATTCGTTAGCTGTTAGTGTAAGCAACAAGGCACTAGAAGAAATGAAACTGGTGAGTGGTGCCTTCAATGCTGAATACGGTAATGCCATGAGTGGTGTGGTAAATGTAACAATCAAAGATGGGGGGAAAAACTACGATGGTAGTCTTTCTTATTATACTGGCGATTATTCTTCATCGGCTCACGATATTTTCCCCAATATAGACGATCAGGATATTACAGCCAATAGTACGTTAGATGGTTTTATATCCGGTCCGGTGCTGCCATTCTTAGGAGATAAACTAACTTTTAATGTATCATTACGTCGCAGTGAAAGTGAAGGCTATCTCTATGGTATCCGGGAACATAATCCTAGTGATTATGCTTATTTCCCACCCAGTGGAGACTGGTACATCCAGAATACGGGAGACAGTAGCTACGTGCCCATGAATCCTAGTCAGAGTACTAATGCTCTGTCTAAGATCACATGGCGCGTTTCACCCACCATGAAAATATCTACGCAGTCGATTTTATCCAAAGCACAGAGCAAGAGTTATTCGCATGCTTACAAATACAATCCAGATGGAGTAGGTACGAGTTTTTCTGCAAATAATAACCATTCAATTAAGATTAATCATTCTCTATCACCTAAAAGTTTTTACGAGGCCAATTTATTTATCAGTGATACTGATTATAAAAATTATCTCTATGAGGATACTACTGATAGCAGATATGTATCTACTGATTACATTAACACAGAACCAACTTCTGCCACCTTTTTGTTTGGTGGTACACAAATGGGTCATACCTACCGGGTTTCTAATTCTGTTGGAGGGAAGTTTGACTTTACGATCCAGATGAATGATCGCCATGAATTAAAAACAGGATTCAGTTTCCGTAGGGATGATCTTGAAGAGCGGAATTTTTCTATATTATACAATTACAATTATCGTCAACCGACTGTATTGCCTGAGAATGAATCCCCGTATCACGTTTATTATAAGAAGGAAGCGCTGCAGTATTCGGCCTATATCCAGGATAAAATGGAATATAGTTCTATGATCATGAATTTAGGTGTCCGCTATGATGTATTTGTACCCAATGATTCATCCATTACAGATCTTGTTTATCCAGAAGCGGGAAAAAACGATGCTCAGGAAAAATCAATGATTTCACCCCGGGTTGGAGTTTCCCTACCAATTACGGATAAAGGAATTTTTCATTTTTCTTATGGCCATTTTTATCAGATGCCTACCCTTAGAAACCTTTACCGGGAAAGTTACTTTGGAGCTGGCCTGGCGCCGACAGTGGGATACCCAGATTTGAAACCGGAAAAAACAGTGCTTTATGAGTTTGGGTTTCAGCAGCAGTTTGGCAATCTGATTGGGATGGATATCAACCTGTTTTATAAAGATATTCGCGAGCTTTTGGCACTACAGAGTATCCGCTATGATAGTCCCCAATACGGTCCTTCCAATTATGCAATTTACTTGAATAAAGACTATGGCAGTTCCAGAGGGTTAACCTTATCTGTATCTAAACGGTATGATCCAGTTTCTAAGACTAGAATCTGGCTGGATTATACCTATCAGAAATCTGAAGGAAATTCCGTGAAATCAGATGCATTTTATTTCAGTACCTTAAGTGGAATAGAAGAAGAGAAACTGATAGTACCTTTATCCTGGGATCAGTCTCACCTGCTAAATACCACTGTTATTATTGGTAATCCAGGAGGTACGACCCTGGGACTAATCGGAAAAATATCTACTGGATGGCCTTATACCCCATCTATTCCCACAGCAAATTATGTTCCTGAACCAAATAGTGGCCGTAAACCTATACAGCGTAATATGGATCTCAAAATTGAGCGCAGAGTGAGTATCGGTTCTCGAAAGGTTTCTCTATTTGCTAGGGTTTACAATTTATTCGACATCCGCAACGCGCGCTATGTATTTGATGATACGGGTTCCCCAAAATACACCTATGAATACCGCAGTATTCAGGAAACAGAACAATTTAAAGCCCATTATGGTGAGCCAGGAATCCATACTTGGGAAGAGTACATAACACGACCACAATACTATTCTTCCCCACGATCATTCAAAATAGGATTTTCATTGGATTTTTGATGGTCAAACGGAACAATATTATTTTAATTATTTTCTTTTCCTGTTCAATGGTATTTGCACAATGGCCATTTAAAAAAGATTTGGAATGGTACCGGAATGGTCCTGAGAAAGAATGGTCTCAGCGCGATCATGAAAGGTATTTTAAATGGCGAGATGGTATAGATCTAAAACGTACTTCTGGAAACCAAGATGATCAGATCTTGCGAAGGCAAAAGGCCATTCTTAATGGCAACAAAATCACTACGGAAATTTGGAACTATGGTTCTATTTCAAGCCCTGGAAACAGGGTAACTGATATTGTTTGGGAAGGCCTTGGTTACGGATATGAATTCGGACCCTTTATTTGTGCCGAAGTTGAAGTTTCATCTGCAAGCCACCAGGATGCTTATCCCAAAGTAAGTGCTCAAGGTGACACAACCTGGTATGCTAGGGTTATTAGTGATGGCTTGACTTCCTTGGGCGGGGAAGTTTCCCCGGATGGTACTGAGTTTTATGGCTGGGAACCGTTAGCCTACAACGATGACCTTTCAGTCCCATACGCAGATCCATTGAGTGAAAATATTCCGACCAGTAATGATTTGGACCGCAACGGTGATGGAAAACCTGACAGTTGGCCTTTCGGGTGGTATAATGAAAATCTAAAAGATTATGTCTGGCCAGGAGCACTGAGACAGGGATCTTCTAATTCTGATCTAGAATCATTTTTCGTCGTAGACGATCGCAACAATAAAGAATTTAATTACTTTCCCTTTTCGGCTGATTCTACAAGACGCGGGCTTGGAATTGAAATTGAATGCCGTTACTACCAGTGGGCAAATCCTTTGGCAGAGGATATCATTTTCCTGATATACAAGGTAACCAATAAAAGTTCTAAGGATTTGGAAGAGGTTACTTTTGGTATGTGGGGGGATCCGCATGTTGGCGGCCCATCGAACTGGCAGGATGATCTATCTTATTTTGACCGGGATCTGAATATGGTCTATTGCTGGGACGCGGATAATGTTTCAGATGTTGTTGGAAATGTTCCCGGATATTTTGGCTATAAATTTCTGGAAAGCCCCGGTCAGCCTTATGATAATCTGGATAATGATAATGATGGCATGGTAGACGAGTCACAGGACAATGGTATTGATGATGATGGTGACTGGAATGTTGAAAAACATGACGTAGGCATTGATGGTGTACCCAACACTGGAGATGAAGGCGAAGATGATGGTGTCCCTACGCCGGGAGATCCATTTGACCTGCGTCTACCGGGTGAGCCAAATATTGACTGGACGGACCTGGATGAATCTGACATGGTTGGCTTGACTGGTTTTGCATCCCCTCCTTTTACTAGCCAAAACCGTATATCTAACGATCAGTTCATTTTTGAAAATTACCTTACAGCGGGTATCTTTGATACCGCAAACTCAGTCCAGGCCGGAGACTATATTTTTATTTACAGTTCTGGGCCCATTAATTTACCAGCAGGAGAAGCCAGGAGATTCAGTATTGCCCTACTTGTAGGCCAGGATTATGATGACCTGACTCTTAATGCCATTACCGCTCAGGATATTTATAAGAAAAATTACCAGTTTGCCAAACCGCCGGAAAAACCCAATGTAACTGCGGTACCAGGGGATGAAAAAATTACTCTTTATTGGGATGATATAGCTGAAGATTCTTTTGATCCGATTACGGAAACGTATGATTTTGAAGGATATGTCATATACAGATCTACCGATCCTTCTTTTCTGGACCAGCAAACTATTACTGATGCCAACGGTTCCAGATTCCTTTTTGAGCCTCTAAAAACAGTGGATGGTGCTTCAGCCAAGTTTGATCTGGTTAATGATTATTTTGGTCTCAGCCCAATTGAGTTTACTGGCAGGGGTGTAAAGTATAATTTGGGTGAGAATAGTGGTCTTAGGCATGTATTCGTAGATTCAAACAATGTAGTAAATGGACAGACCTATTATTATGCCGTTGTCTCATATGATCATGGTGATGCTGAATTAGTAGTTGCACCAGCTGAATGTTCCAAAACTATTACCGTTAACCCTGAAACCAATGAGGTTCTACTTGATGTCAATACAATTGCCATTGTACCCAAAGCTCCTACAGCTGGCTATGTTGCCTCAAGTATTAATGAGCCTGGCGTAGAACATATTGAAGGGAAAGGTACAGGTGATGTTGTAGTTGATATTATCGATAATACTGTATTAGAGGATGAAAATAGTTTTCAGATAATTTTCAGTAATGAAGGGAATCAACTCAACTACAGTCTATTGGACCAGAAAGAGTTGTCTGATACAATAACGGTACGAATGGGACAATACTCTAAACTTTCCCATAAGAATGTTGACTCTAATCTCTTTTCCGTTTCTTCCTTGAATGGATATCTCTATTCAGAAGGCACTGATTTTGACCTATTGGATGCAGATGGACAAATGTATGTTCGCGAAGGTGGATCCATGACAGAAGGCCAAACAATAGTTGTTTCGTACCGCTATTTTCCTATTCGAAATAGTGTAAAATTAGCTGCGGAAGAAGGAAATCCAATTTTTGATGGCATGGCAATCACAGTACAAAATGATGCGTTAGAGCTTGATAATGATCTAATCAGTTGGAACGAATACAGTCCCACCAACTGGACATGGTGGGTAAAGCCTTTCAATAATTTGCCAGTTAATATGTATCCTGCTGATTATGAAATCCGCTGGTTCAGTTCTTTAGTCAGTTCCAATTTTCGTCCTGGTCATGAACATGTGAAAGCGAATTTTGAGGTCTGGGAAACAACCAGAGGATTCCCAGAAAAACAACTGCCCTTTGTTATTTTAGAAACCATTACCACTGACAGCTTGTGGAATCCCGGGGAACGGATTATTATACTGCAGGATTCGGCTATTTCGTCAGCTTCATGGGAACTTACTTTTTATGAGCCATCTGCAGGTACAGGAAATGTACTACCGGTTGAAGGGGATGTCTTTTCAATTTATACAAACCGACCTTTTGCAGATGATATTTTTACCTTTTCAACTACAGCTTCTACAGTAAGTAACCAGGTGGAAAAGGAAAATATGGATAACATTTATGTTGTACCCAACCCTTACGTAGTATCCAGTAACATAGAATCTCTAGATCTACAAAACCCTAGAGACAGAGGTCCTAGACGGGTCTACTTTGCTAATCTCCCGGCCATGTGTACCATTAAGATATATACTATGGCTGGGGATCTGGTACGAACCCTAAAACATGAAGGCAGTATTGAGGACGGTATTGAAACATGGGACCTAACTTCTTCCGATAATTTTCCAGTGTCCTTTGGGATTTATATTTTCCATGTGGAGAGTGAAAACGGTAACGAATCCGTAGGTAGATTTGCTTTAATCAAATGAGAATTCAAATAAAGACTTCACGTTGGTTAACAAAGGTTTTAATCCTAACGCTGGTAGGAAACATATTGAATGCACAGTTGGAGAATAAGCAGGATATTTCCAAAAGAGGTACCACAGCAGCACAATTTTTGAAAATCAGTACCGGAGGGCGCGGAACCGCTATGGGAAGTGCTATTGTAGCGATTTGTTCTGATCTAACCAGCAGTTACTGGAACCCGGCAGGCCTAGCCCACATGAAGGGGATTCAGGTCTATTTTGAGAACAATGATTGGCTGGCAGGAACAGATCATCATTTTGGCGCTGTTGGTTTTTCATGGCCTAGCGTAGGGGTATTTTCGTTATCCCTGAACATGCTTTCCACTCCTGATGACTTGGTAAGGACTGTAGAAAATCCGAAAGGAACTGGTGAAAAATTCAATGCCCAGGATCTGTCTATTGGGTTGACCGTTGCAAGGAATTTAACCGATCGTTTATCATTGGGCGCAGGTATAAAAAATATCAGGCAGCGCATCTGGCATTCATCAGGTCAAGTAATGGCTATAGATATTGGCGTTCAATATAAGACCCCTATCAGGGATTTAATGTTGGGTGCCAGTATTTCCAATTTTGGGAATGACTTATCTCTTTCCGGTCGTGATATGAATATTAGCGTTGATCCAGACCCTGGAAACCAGGGGAACGTTGAATTTGTTAACGCCGAATATCAGACAGACGCATTTCCCTTGCCATTATTCTTTCGGGTGGGAATTGGCGGCTATCTTATAAATACATCATTACTTAAGACTATTTTCGCAATTGATGCTATACATCCAAATGATAATTATGAATACCTAAACCTTGGTTTAGAAGCAGCATATAATGAATTAGTCTATATTCGAGCTGGGTATCCATCTTTGGGAAAGGATGACTCTATAGAAGGGCCTACCTTTGGAACGGGGATCCACTACCGCATCCCCCGTACATCTACTACCTTAAAACTGGAATATTCTGTTGCAGACTTTGGCCCACTGGGTATGATACAGCGACTATCTATTGGTTACCATTTCTAGGTAAAATTAAAAAATCTGTTCATATTCATTTTGGTTGAAAATCGAGCAGAGGAAAATTATCAGATGGTGGATATTTGTAGTGCCACCATTCTTCCGGATATATTGAAAAACCTCCTACGTTAGTCATTAGATTTTTCAATAATTCCCTGTTGGCAATAACCTGAAGAGGATGATCCATGTAATCATGGTGCGCTTCAGCGCCAAAGAAATCAAAAGTGGTTGGCATATCTAATTCATCCTTAGTAGAAAAATCAATTATGGTTAGATCGACTGCTCCCCCACGGTTATGGGAAGAGCCAATGTTTGGATCAGCCACATACCTTGGATCAGGCACAATTTCCCACATACGGTATTGAACAGATCGCGGTCGAAATCCATCCCAGATTTTTAATCCTAATCCATGCGAATATTTTACCCCGTCATAACTATTGATATTGCGTAACGAGTCCTGTACAAGTTTAAGATTTTCAACAGCACCAAAAGCTAGAAAACAAATATTGCTTGGGTACAATATTTGTTTAGTAAAGTTATCAATAGTTGCGTATTTAAGTTCAATTTCAATGTCAGGTATAATTTCCTTTACTTTAACTAGTGTGTTCGCAGATGTTTGCCCGATTGTAAAACTGCAAGGATAAAAAAATGTGTTTATTACCAATATGATAGAACATGATTTTGTTAATCGATTAGTTATTGATTTATAATTCATTTGATTAACAAAGTCAGTAAAAGAAGAATAGTAAAGCCACCAGTAGCATAGAAATTGATTTGTTTTCGTTCTTTCTGTAGTTCATTTAACAGCGTGTCGCTTCCCCATAGCCTATTCAATCGATTTTCCTTGAATATTATATTTTCTGGGTACAATTCTTCTAGCTTTTTTAATATACTCACACCCACGTTTAGACTTTGGTACTCATTCCTAGTAATAACTCTGATCTCAATGCCATCACAGAGTTGATTTTCATATTTTGGTTTATCTGCTACTCCTGGAATGGACACAGGAGTGAATGATTTTGGCACAAAAACGACACCAGGAAGATGTAGTTTGTTGAGTTCTCCGGAAAGAATTTTCCCATCAATCCAGGGAGCACCAAACCATTTAAAGGGATGTTCTGTCCCTCGGCCTTCACTAACATTTGTTCCTTCTAACAAGCACATTCCCGGGTAAATTAATGCAGTACCTAAATCAGGAATATTGGGGGAAGGTTTGACCCAGGGTAAAGTTGTTTCATCATACCATAGAGAAGCATTCCATCCTTCCATAGAAACGATATTTAAAGGTGGACTAGGATCAATCCATTGTTCTTCAACAATTTTTTTAGCCAGTTCCCCTATGGTCCATCCATAGCGGATGGGGATTGGATATTTGCCAACGAAGGACTGATAATTCAAATCCAATAATGGGCCTTCTACTATATCGCTACGGATTGGATTGGGACGATCCAATACCAACACTGGTAATTGTAATGCACCTGCAGCTTCCATGACCAGGCCTAAAGTTGAAATATAGGTATAAAAACGAGCACCGATATCCTGGATATCATAGATGATCAAGTCTACACCCTGCAACATTTCCGACGTTGGTTTGCGTACGCTACCATATAGACTAATTACTCTAGGGATGTCGGCTACTTTTTTATTGTATGTTATTTCTTCATCAGCCTCCCCAAATAGACCATGTTCAGGGGAAAAGACCACTTTCAAATGAACATCATCCAACGCAAGCAGTCGTTTATAATTTGGTATACCATAACGATCTATTCCAGTCTGATTGGTAACCAGGGCTATAGATTTACCAGTGATCAAATCAATCTTTTTTTCCAGTAATACATCTAAACCAGTCAGTACTGTCACTCTGTCAACTGGAGGGGTCATGATGGTTTTATAATATTCAGACTGAATCTGATGAGTGGATTGCCTAGTCTGGGCAGATATAAAGGTGATAGTCAAAAGAAAAAATAATTTACATTTAAATAAACGCATCATTTTAATAAAGTGACTTTTCTAGATTCTATGGTTTGTCCACTGGTTAAAGTTAGGATGTATACACCTGTTGGTAATTCTCTCTTGGAATCATCCAGACCGTCCCACACCCATGTGTTTTTATATTTTCCCATTAAAGGAATATCCACGGTCTTTACTTCTCGCCCCAAAATATCGATGATTGTGATTTGCACCTCATTTTTATTAACATCAGACAGAAATTCTAATGTAAGAGATGAATTTGTTGGGTTTGGATACATGGCATGAATCGACACTGTTTCCGGTAAAGCAATTTGTGGTTTATTTACGATAGGGAGTTCAGTTTCGTAGAAATTGAGAACTCTATCTAGCAATTGGTCTCGTTTGGATTGGGGATAAATCGTTTCAAAACCAACAGAAAGAAAAACAACACCGCCATTTTCAATACTGTTACCAAAAGTGCCGGTATAACTAACACCCATACCGCCGCGGGTATCATAATCTACGTCATCAAATTTTACACATACTTCAGCACCATTTACTGGTTTAATGCCATCAGGCCAGTCCACATCATAAGTGCCGTGAGTACCGTTATCAAAGGTTATGTTTGATATTCCATCAAACAATGAATTAGTTACACCGTAGCCACTGTAGGTTCCATATTGTCCGCCGGCCGCATCAGATATGTAGTTTGCTTTCAGGTAATTCTGAAAGAATTGATTGTCTGAGGTGTTTCCTTGACTAGAAAGGTCATACCCAATCTCTGAGCCTGACACAAATAGAAAGCCCCCATTCTCTAAAAATGATTCTACCAAGTCTTGCTCTGATCCTATAAACGAGCTGGTAGCTGTACCTTCTTCACCTAGGATCCAGTCTACAACTTCATAGTTATTCAGATCAATTGCGCCTTCTATAACTGCTTCGTTGGTTGCGTTATCGAAGGGATAGCCTTGCGTATGGAAAGCACTGCCGTGTTGTTTTATATAGTCAAATGTATTATTGGTACCATTTACTCGGTCAAAGCCATTTATAATCAAACACTTTATATTTCCTGTAGATGGTATTACCCCCATCAATTCTGTCTGTGGGCTGGAACCGAAGCCATTCTTAGCAGAAATAGAAAGAAAATATGTTTCACTTGCATTAAGATTATTTAAAATAATTGGTCGCTGGGTATAATTACCTAATGTATCAAGAGTGTTGCTACCAAGATAACCTCGCAATACGATGTAATTATCAGCAGTTTGGGACCCCTGAAAATCTATCATTATAGCGCCATTCCCAATATTCTTGATAATCAACCTGGTTGGTCTAGTTGGTGGTGCCGAGGCACCAAATTTCGCGGAAAGTAAATCCCATAGTTCGGGGTTGGTACCATCATATCCCATGGCCCAAATGCCAACGCCTAATAGATTATTATTAATGGCGAAATCATATTTCAGAGATAATGATAAACTGTCGTCATACCAACCCTGCACCCAGTTAGGATTCTGATAGCGGTACCATGGCGTTTGCGATGATTCATGCCATAGTTTTCCATATGAAAGAGCATTCCCTTCCATTTCTGCATAGAATTTTGCTGTACCAGTGTCTGTGGTGGACGCACCTGATGAACTGGATGTAGCCGGCCATTCAAAACCAAAATAAGGGTAACCAATGATCAATTTTTCAGCCTGGTTATTGGTCTTGTTCAAATAATCATTCACTGTCCAAGAAATTGAATAACCATTCCCAGTAAGTGGTGAATTTGGCCCAGTACTTGAGCTACCACTGTAATAGTAATCGTACCCCATAATGAACAAGCCGTCACTAATGGTAGCCAATGCATTATAATCCCAGCCATCATTCCAATCAACGGCAGGAGTAGCAAGGGTTACTTGAGAACCTGGAATTTCGGTATGAAAGGTATTTGTAAGATCTGTGATGAATTGTACCATATTCTGTTTTTGGGACGCTGGAAAAGATTCAAAGTCCACGTTGATACCATCGGCGTTTCCAGCTTGTACTTGTGTTAACAGGTTATCAATAAGGTTCTGTCGATAAGTTGCATTACCCAGTAGAGTTGTCAAGTCACTATTGTTAAAAAGGGTAACGCAAAGTACTACATCTACACCATTGGCATGAGCAGTATTAATTAAACCTGTAACCGGCCACCCATGAAGATCACTTAGACCACCAGTTGATGTTGCTTCAGCGCTAAAGTAAGCAATGGTTGAGATCAGGTTGTAGTTATAGTTTTGCCAGGAAGTTCCCATCCAATAAGGATGATAACCAAACACTGTACGTGTTGGCGTTGTAGTGCGGGGTTGATTTGAAATAATGGGTTCGTTCGGTTGTTGATCAAGATGTGTAGAATAGTTATTATTATAATATTCAAGCTGAATTTGGTGTATGCTTGGTCGATCCTGTCCAAAAACCAATAATTTCATTGTTAAAAAAACCAGTATAATTGGTCGTACTATTTGCATCCCTTTATCTAAGTATCACATTTAAGAAAAATATCTTCTATAGTTTCTCTGGATCGGATAAGGCGTGGTTTATTGTTATCAACAAGTACTTCAGCTGGTCGAGGTCGTGTATTGAATTGATGAGCCATGGAATATCCATATGCACCAGCATCCATAATGGCTATTATGTCTCCTTCGTCAACATATGGAAAGGGAATATCTACAGCTAATCGATCAGTATTCTCGCATATTCGACCAGTAACATCAACCGTCATTTTTCGTTCATTACTAAGATCGCCAACTTTGTAGATACGGTGAAATGCACCATAGAGTGCCGGACGCATTAGCGTTTCCATACCTGCATCCAATCCAATAAAATTTTTATAACTTTTTTTAATACCAGTCACCCTGGCTAAAAGTATCCCTGCATCACCTACAATTGCGCGACCGGGCTCGATGCAAAGGACTGGCCAATCATCTTGTTGTTGTCCATAAAATTCTTTAAAAACATTAGCCACAAGACGGAACACATTATTAAAATCAAGCGGATCTTCATCATCTGTATAGGGCATACCGAAACCGCTACCTATGGAAATTTTCAATAATCTATGATCGATAGTATCTTCTATATTCCGCGCTGCCTTAAGAATGAGTTTGGTGTTTTCTCTGAAATGATTCTGATCAAGAATAGCTGACCCTGCATGGCATTGCAATCCAAATGTTTTTACACCATCTGTTAGGGCTGATTTATATACAGCAGCGATTTTTTCAACAGGAATACCGAATTTTGCATCATGACCACCCGTCACTATTTCAGTAAAACGACCTTTACCCACTCCTGGATTCAATCGGAAACTTATATATTCTGGAATACAAATATTTTTTAAACGCTTGAATGATGATTCATCATCAAGATTCACTTCGCAACCGCTGTCTACAGCTGATTGCAAATCATCTACCGATTCATAATTGCCAGTATATACACAATTTTTCATAGGAATTCTGGCCCTTTCGGCCGCCAGCAACTCTCCGGGGCTAGAACAATCAGCCCCCAGACTTGGGAGATGTCGGTGCATGAAGGTTAGTAGGTTTGGATTATTGTTGGATTTTACTGCGTAGTGTATCTGATATTTATCAAAATTATTCTTTAAAGCTGAATCAATGCTATTCAGGTTATTGCGTATTCGTTCACCATAATAGGTGTAAAGTGGTGTGCCATATTTTTCGCAAATATTTATTAATCTGCTACCGTCTAGTACTTCATCTAGTAATGGGTGTTTTGTCATTATTTGTTATTCGATATATATCTGTTGGTTGAATATAATTGTCTTAGGATTATGCAAAAAATAATTACTGAATCCTTTGATAAGAAAAAGCGAAATTACCGGGCTAAAATTTTATTATTAATTTATGGATAAGACAAAAATTGAAGATTATATAAACCAATTTTGGGATGATCATATCACCCCAACTCTTGTGGATTATATTCGGATACCTAATAAATCACCAGGATTTGATCCAGACTGGATTGAAAGTGGTCATATGGGTAAAGCATTGGATCTAGCAAAGGAATGGGCTGAAAAACATAAACCGAAACCCAGCACTATTCATGTTTTCCAAAAAGATAATAGAACGCCATTAATTTTAATCGATTGCCCAGGTGAAGTAGAAGGAAATATCCTTATGTATGGTCACTTGGATAAACAACCAGAAATGGAAGGCTGGCGAGATGGGCTTGGCCCTTGGGATCCTGTTATTGAAGGAAATAAACTATATGGTCGCGGTGGGGCAGATGATGGATATGCAATGTTCGCTTCAATAGCAGCTGTCCGTTCATTAAAAGATCAAAAGATAAAACACCCCAGGATACTTATTTTAATTGAATTTTCAGAGGAAAGTGGTTCGCCAGACTTACCATTTTACATGGATTATTGCAGCGCGATTATTGGGGCGCCAGATTTAGTGGTTTGCCTGGATTCAGGCGCATGTAATTATGAACAATTTTGGACAACGACATCATTACGAGGTCTTATTGGCTGTACCGTTCGTGTTGATGTGCTAACAGAGGGTGTTCATTCAGGATCTGCAAGTGGATTGGTCCCTTCTTCATTCAGGGTATTACGGCAGCTTCTTTCAAGATTGGAAGATGAGAAAACTGGGAACATACTCTTGGATGAACTAACCGTTGAAATTCCGGATCACAGGGTAAGGGAAGCTGTAGATTTAATTGCTGCTATAGATGGTGAGACTGAAAAATTCCCTTGGCATGGATCTATGGAACCTTCCACAGAAGACCCTGTTGAAAGTACCTTGAGACGAACATGGAAACCTGCATTATCTATTGTGGGTGTGGATGGTATCCCTGCTGTGAAAGATGGAGGAAATGTCTTACGACCATATACAGCATTACGCTTATCCATGCGTATTCCACCTACCCTTGAAAAAGAAATTGCAGTAGTTGCCATGCGGAAGGCCTTAACTGATGATCCACCCAATAATGCCAGTGTAACAGTTGAATTTGATGAACCTGCAACCGGTTGGAATGCACCGGCGTTAGACCCCTGGCTGGATACCGCTATGCAGGAAGCATCTCTTACATATTTTAATAAACCAGCTCTATCCATGGGAGAAGGAGGTACCATACCATTTATGGCTATGCTTGGTGAGAAATTTCCTCAAGCACAGTTCGTCATTACAGGTATTCTTGGACCGGAATCCAACGCTCATGGCCCCAATGAATTTGTCCATATACCCTATGCAAAAAAACTCACTGCATGTATTGCATCAATTTTGCATCAGTTCCCAAGTAAATAATTAATGAAATATTTACAAGTCATTTATATTATTACAAAGTGCAGTAGATGCAATATAAATTAAAAGATAGGGAATAATACGTAACTATGTCATATAGAATAGGACTTGATCTAGGCGGCACAAAAGTGTTGGGAATTGCTGTAGATAGCGAGCATAAAGCAGTTCAGCGGAAAAAACATCGCTTATCAAATAGGACAGATATTTCCGCAGTCATGGATCAAATATCCAATGTATATTTTGAACTTGCAGGGAAACTGGGCGATGAAAAAATTGCATCGGTGGGTATTGCGCTGCCAAGCCCGGTGGATAATAAACTTGGCCATGCGAAATATCTTACTGCATTTCAAGAAAAAGAATTACCAGTTAGGGATATGCTTAAGGAAAGAACTGGTGTGAATATGAAGCTGGGCAATGATGTTAATATGGCAACTTTAGCAGAGTATAAATTTGGTGCAGGACAGGGGGTATCATCATTGTTTACTTTTTATCCTGGCACTGGTCTTGGCGGAGGTTACATTTACGAAGGGAAATTGGTGACTGGTTTTAATTCTACTGCTGCAGAAGTTGGCCATGTGGTGATTGACATTGATGGTCCTTTATGTAAATGTGGTCGCCATGGATGTCTAGAAGCAATTGTCAGTTATCATGGTATTAAAACAATGCTGGGCGAAAAGGTGTCTAAAGGTGCAGCAAGTGTTATTGACCATACTAGTTTCCGTGCAGTTGATATTTTTGAGGCTTGGCGTAAAGGTGACCAGGTAATTTCCGAATTGCTTGAATATCAAGCACGAGCGCTAGGTATAGGTATAGCCAATGTTATAAATATTACAGGTGTCGAACGTATTATACTTGGAGGAACCATTTACCATGAGCTGCAAGATGACTTGCTGCCTATTATAGAAAAGAATGCGATAAAACATGCCATTGGGAATGGGATGGATGGCGTCAATATTCTTATGAATGAATTAGGGGATGAAGCGCCAGCGCTGGGTGCAACCATGCTTGATTAATTCAATAGATCTTGTAGCATAACATCAATTAATCTGTATATTTATTTATCCAGGAGATAGGAAAAAATAAATTTCGAGATAATTAGAAGTAGAAATATTTTAAAAGCTGAATCTTCACCCTGAATTACTAATACAATAAATAATGCCAAAAAAAGTGTATATCATTTCAATCCTGGCCTGTGTGATTACTACACCCTTATTCATATCTTCCGAACAAATCATCCTTGGTTTTCCAGCTTGGGCATTTTATTCATTTTTAATGATTATTTTGTATTCATGCATTATTTCATTACTAATTCAAATTTACTGGTCAACTAAAAAAAATAACAATGAGTCCTGATCCCCTATTAAATACGGGTGGACTTATTTTCATGAGTGCGTACCTGTTCTCATTGATTGGAATTGGGTTGGCGGGGCGTTTAGCCCGTAAGGAAAACACATTGGCTGATTTTTACCTTGCTGGAAGGGGCATGGGTGTATTTGTGCTGTTTCTCACCTTGTACGCTACACAATACAGTGGCAACACCATGATCGGCTTTGCAGGGAAAGCGTATCGGGGCGGTTATCAATCCTTAGTAATGGTCATTTTCATGAGCTCTGTTATTGGAGCATATCTTATTTACGCGCCAAAATTATTTAGGCTCGCAAAGAAGCATGGATTTATAACAACTGGAGATTTCATTCAGCATCGGTTCAAAAATAATGCCTTGACTATCATAATTGTAATTCTTTCCATTATTGCCCTAGGCAATTATATCTTGACCAATTTAAAAGCCATTGGCTATATCGTTGTAGCTGCCACGGGCGGTGCTGTTGGTTTTGCCCAAGGGATTATCATACTATCTCTGATCATGGTCATCTATGAAACATTGGGTGGTATGCGCAGCGTAGCCTGGACGGATGCGATCCAAGGTATTTTATTGCTTATAGGAGTTGTCCTAATTTTCATTGTCATTCAAGTAGAATACGGTGGCTTGGCTACATCAGCTGAAATAATAAGAAATGAAAAGCCTGATTTGCTCAAATTTCCAAATTGGTTTGAGAGAAGATCATGGATAAGCACAATCGGGTTAGCATTTTTTGGAATCTCTGTTTATCCACATGCTATCCAGCGCATTTATGCAGCAAAAGATGAAAACACATTAAAACGTTCTATGCAGATCATGGTTTTTATGCCTCTTGTCACTACTATGTTTATGATGACTGTGGGCTGGGTCGGCCTAGCTCAATTCCCTGACCTTGATAATCGGGGCAGTGAACAAATTACAATCCTGATGTTGCAGGATATTGGTTTGAGGGTTCCTGCAATGAGTATTATGATTATCCTTTTTCTTTCTGCGGCTGTTGCCGCCATCATGAGTACGGTAGATTCTGCGCTTTTAGCTATTTCGTCTATGGTAACAATTGATCTCTATGGTCACTTTAAACCAAATAAAAAACAGAGTGATTTAACAAAATTCGGTAAAATTTTTTCATGGATCATCATGGCCTTGGCTGTTTTATTGGCTATTGAACTTCCACAAACCATCTGGCGGCTAATGGAGGTAAAACTAGAATTACTTTGCCAAATTTCTCCATCTATATTTTTAGGTATACATTATAAAAATTTGCAGTCAAAATCTGTCCTTGCGGGTGTTATCGTAGGAACATTTATAGCTTTATTGATCATATTTATTCCCGGCTTACCTGCCAAGCCCTGGGGGATTCATGCTGGTATATGGGGATTAATTGCTAATGTGTCTGTTTTAGGTATGTACCAATTCCATTTCCAAAAAAATTAGAAATATTCCACTTTTCCTGAAATGGTGAAATGCAGATATGGACTTAATATTTTAGCAATAATAGTGATTGTGAGTCTGCTATATTTTATAATTATGCCAATATTTTGGTTCAGCGGTATGGGGCCAATCTGGATGTAAAAAGGCTACTTTTTATCTTTTCATTAAGGCCTGAATAGTAAAATCGAATATTTATTTTATTAAACCAAATTATTTTTGAGAATATTATAATATTTTATATCTTTTCGGCCTTGTTTTGGGAACTTTTAGATTCAAGTATTGTATTGATATTCAGTTGATATTGAAGGAGGTAGTAACTCGTGATAAAAGTTAGAGATTTGTCTAAAAACTACGGTGATGTAGAAGCGGTCAAATCTATAAACTTTGAGATTCAAGATGGTGAAGTTGTCGGATTTCTAGGCGAAAATGGTGCCGGTAAGACCACTGCCTTGAAAATGATAACTGGGTATCTTGTCCCAACTAGCGGTATGGTGGAAGTTAATGATCTTAATATAAATGACCATGCCTTAGAAATACAGTCCCAAATTGGTTATTTGCCAGAATTAAACCCGCTGTATCCAGAAATGACTGTATATGAATATCTTGAGTTCATTGCCAATCTTCGTAAGATAAGTGGTAAAGGATTCCGCGATGCGTTAAGTAGTGTTGTAGATAAATGTGGGTTGCAAGGTGTCGTGCACAAACAAATATCATCATGTTCCAAAGGATATAAGCAAAGAATTGGACTAGCGGGATCCATGATACATGACCCAAAAATCCTAATTCTTGATGAACCAGTCACAGGATTGGACCCAAACCAGATCGTTGAAATTCGCGAACTGATCAAAAGCCTGGGTCGCGAAAAACTCGTATTAATGTCCAGTCATATACTCCAGGAAATCCAGGCAACTGTTGATCGGATTATGATCATACACCAAGGCGAAATCGTAGCCAATGGTACTAATGAAGAATTAATGAGCAATTTTCGAGGTAACACATTGTTGAATTTGGAAGTAAAAAATGCCACCGAATCTAGTTTAAAAGACCTTCCCGTTGCTGTTCCTAATATGGATGTTGTCAATGTAGAGGAAAGAAAAGGTCTTCATATTATTCAGATTGAGTATAGCCAGGAAGCAGATCCAAGGGAAGACCTTTTTAATTATGCTGTAAAATCGGGTTGGGCAATTTTTAAAATGACACCAACAACAACCGACCTAGAAGATATTTTCCGAAAACTCACAACGGAGGATAAAGCCAATGCATAATACACGGACAATATTTTTGCGTGAGATCCGTAGTTTTTTCAATAGCCCGATGGCTTATATATTTCTGGTAATATTCGCAATCTTTAACGGGTATTTTTTTACCAGTACATTTTTTCTTTATAATCAATCAGACTTACGTTCATTGTTTAGTGTTGTACCTATGGTTTATCTCATTTTTGTTCCAGCAATATCGATGGGACTCATTGCACGGGAAAAAAATATTGGTACGATGGAAACAATTGCAACATTACCTTTAAAAACATATGAATTTGTTATTGGAAAATATCTGGCTGCTATCAGTTTAATATTGCTTGGATTGGTAGCAACTATTATTCATCTTTTTACTTTAATCAAATTTGGATCAAAAATTGATTACGGCGCACTACTGACTGGATATATTGGCTTGGCATTAGTGGGATCAATGTATGCATCTATTGGTACGTTTTCCAGCAGCATAACAGATAACCAGGTTGTTGCCTTTATTATTGGTGTATTTATCGTATTGATATTCTTCCTGATGGGATTTTTCCTACCGCTTATTCCAAGTAATTTGGCCGGTATAATTCAGTATTTGAGCGTTGATTATCATTATTCAAATATTTCTCGTGGAGTTATTGATACCCGCAACCTTGTTTATTTCTTTTCTGTTATTGGTTTCTTTTTAACTATGACTGTTCAATCATTAGAAGTCAGGAAGTGGAAATAGTCATGAATTTTGATTTTCGAAAATCGTTATTTTTGCCTGCAGCAATTTTATTTTTTGCATTGGTGCTCTTCAACCTTATCGCTAGAAACTGGTATCACCGTTTTGATCTAACCGATACAAAAATGTATTCGCTTTCATCATCAACGGAACAAGTAATTGAACGCATTGATGATCTATTAAATATAAAAGTCTATTTCTCAGATAATCTTCCTGGCGAGTATGGGAACAATCGTCGTTATTTACAGGATATACTTGAGGAATACGCTGCTATTTCTAAAGGGAATATACGGTTTGAATTCTACGTACCTGATAGTGATGAAGCATTAGAAGAGGAAGCTCAAAAATCAGGTGTACAGCCAGTTCAACTACAGGTGATTGAGAAGGATGAGGCGGTTGTAAAAAAGGTATTTATGGGTGTGGCTATCTATTTTGAGGATCAGCGTGAAGTAATACCCGTGGTTTTATCCACTACTGGTTTGGAATATGAAATTACCACACGTATAAAAAAGCTGGTTGAAAAGAATAAGGAATTTGTCGGCATTATTAACACCGGAGACGATGGACCAGAAACAACAACATTATCGCAAATATTACGCCAAAGATATGAAGTAAGATCGATCGACATTTCGAATGAAATACCCAGTAATATTAACGTGCTTATTGTTAGTGGAATAAAAGATTCTATGGAAACTGGAAGTCTTACCAATCTGGAAAATTTTTTGAACAATGGTGGCAACATGTTTGTAGCCCAAAATCCCCTGGATGTAGATCTTCAAACCCAAAGGGCAGAGGTTTTCCAATCGAACTTTTTTGATGTGTTAAAACCTTATGGTTTATCGATAACAGAAAATCTGATATTAGATCAAAGCTGCGGTAGGGTAAATGTTATGCAAAATATGGGTTTCATTCGAATGAATGTGCCTATGGAATATCCATTCTTACCAATTATACGTTCTTTCAATGAAGATGAAGCTTTAGTCAGTGGATTGGAACAAGTGCATGTGTTCTTTTCAACAGAAATTGAGTTTGATTCAGTTGGTTCAAATGTTAACACTGTTCCTTTATTTTATTCATCAAATAAATCTGGTATAATGACAGGATTTTATAATCTGAATCCTGACCCTAAGCAGAATCCACAATTGCGAAATTTGAATCAATCAGGAAAATTAGTGTCAGCAAGATCAGAGTTTACGGATGAGGAAACGGGGGTTGTTAGTCAATTAATTTTAGTGGCTGATAATCGATTCCTATCTGATGATGGTGGTGGAGCGGTACCGGAAAACCATATATTTATGATGAATGCAATTGATTATTTATTGGGAGATAAAGACCTAATTGCACTCAGGTCTAGAGAAATAACTGATCGCAAACTTGATGAAGAGAAAATTACAGATGATGCGAAAAGAACCTGGAAATGGGTCAATGGATTATTGCCCTCATTATTAATTGTTGGATTTGGATTTTGGCGTTTACGAGGGAATAAACAACGCACAAAACATATCGAGGAATTGTATGACTAAGAATATGAAAATTTCCGCCGCAATTTTTGGGGTTGTTGTCATTTTGTATTTTATTAGTCAATCAGGTCAAAAGAAGTACCACGCTCAATCAAATAATGTGTTTTCTATTGTAATGGAAGAAGTATATCGATTTGATGTACAAAAAGATTCATTATATATTGGTTTGCAACGTAAAGATACTACATGGCAGATTACAGGAAATGATTCATTATTAATCCAAGAAAATAGAATCAATGATGTAGAAAATAGTGTATTAACTATTAAACGAGAATCTGTCGTATCTAAAAAACCAAGTAAATGGAAATCCTTTAACATAGATGACAGCTTGGGTACAAAAATAACCTTTTATGGATTTAATGATGAAGTGCTAGGTGAAGCAATATTTGGAATGTCAAAATCAGATTGGCAACGAAGTTATGTGAGGTTAATTGGTGAGGACAATGTATATATGACGAATGAAAATGTCATAAATAAACTACAAACGAGACCAACATTTTGGGGTAAAAAACCACCGCCACTTCCAGAGCCTGTTGAAGTACCAGAGCTTGAAGACTTTTCGCCAGAAGATGAGAATAATGCCGGGTTCAATGGAGAAGATGCTGAGCCAGAATGAGATATTTCTCTGCTATAATTATTGTTTTAATTATCACCCTTTATGGGCAGGATAAACAGGACCAAAAAATAATGGCAAACAAATCTACTAAATCAGAATCAGAATGGGCAGAATGCCTAACCCCGGAAGAGTACAGAGTTCTGCGGGAAAAAGGAACAGAAATGGCATTTACAGGTAAATATTATAAGCATAAGGATGATGGTAAGTATGTATGCGCAGCCTGTGATTTTGAACTGTTCAGTTCCAAAACCAAATATGATTCTGGTACCGGCTGGCCCAGTTTTTATGCGGCTTTAGATAAGGATCGTATTCTAGAAAAAAGGGATAATACCTTGGGTATGGTGCGTACAGAAATACTTTGCGCGCGCTGTGAATCTCATTTGGGTCATTTATTTGCTGATGGCCCCAGGCCTAGCGGTTTACGCTATTGCGTCAATTCAATATCGCTTGATTTTAAAAAAGCTGAATAATAAAAAAGATTCTGCGGCTTGGGATTACTGAGCTTTCCTGCCTCGGTATAGATTTTAATCCCCTAGTACGTTATATTTCTATGCCCGCTTTGGGGCAGGAATTAATATTTATGTTAAGACAACCTCGGGTCATAATAATATTTCTTTTTTTTGTATGTATAATATGTGGGCAGAATTTCCGCTCGGTTGATGATATCAAAGATGATTGGAAGAATTATACTACTTTCCAAAAGCACGAACTATTGTCATTCTGCGATTTTTTAATTGACGAGGGTCACTACGAAAGATCTTTACTTAGTCTCTTTCAATATTTATATAAATTTCCGGGAGATAGTCTGGAATTGCCAGTGCTTTATCATATTGCCAAAAGTTATGATTTGTCCGGTAATCCTGTATTAGCGAATCGTTATTATGATCAGGTCATCAACCTTTCAGAAGAAAATTTTCGGGTATCAAAGGCAGCTAAATATCGTAAACTGATCATGAAATACTACCAAGAAGATTATGAATCAGTACTGGAAGAAACAGATAACTCAACTGATCCTTATATGATAACCTTAAGGGGTTATGTATTTCTCCAAGAATTGGACTGGATATCTGCTCGGCAAGCATTTTTATCAGCGGATGAACGATTTAAACATCGCCACTATAGCAGACTCATCGCCTCAATAATGCAGTCTATTGATAATGCCGCTGAAGTACCAATAAAAAATAAATGGCAGACCTTAGTCGCATCTCTAGTGCCTGGTGGAGGACGGGCTTACCTTCGGGAGTGGGGCAATGCAGGCGGCGCCATAGCATCTTTTTTTCTTGTAGCATCATTAGCTTCATCAAATACGGGTTTGATGCAATCTGGGAATCTATCTCTTGTCGATAACCGCAATGAATTGATACCACAAGGACTTGATTATAAATTAGATGATAATAATCTTCCGGAGAGTCTATTATCCTTCAGACTTCCGACAGAGGTTACATTATCAAATACCAACAATAATTTGATATATACGCCAGCCATACTTGCAGTGAGCATTTATTTTGGTACAATCATGAAGACCTACGATGGTGTGGATAATGCCAACAAGCGGTTATTCCGCAATCATATCAATACCACAATTGACAAAACTCCGCTGGAGTCATTCATGGATTTTTCGGAACCAAATCTGGTAGAAAATTGATATGATTTTATTGTCAATTATATAGTTGACAGAATAGGTTAGAAAAAAGTAATTTTGAAGGCTGTACTCTAAATAAAACTGTACAGAATCTTTTTATAGTTTTTTGACAATTTGGTATGCGTGGTCCAATATAAACTTTGAGAGTCAAAGTAGACGATAAATATATCAAACATACAATGGAGAGTTTGATCCTGGCTCAGGACGAACGCTGGCGGCGT
>CAYYXU010000004.1:0-3446 GCA_964475645.1 uncultured bacterium
TTCTTTTCGGGAAATAAATCTACTGTCCAGTACAATAACATAAGGATAATCATGCCTTTTACCGCACCAAACAAAAACCCCATTGATCGGTTCGCAAACTTTGTCCCACTGGAAGTTAATAGAATATGAAAAAACCTGGTTAGTACTCTGGTAATGAATAACATCAGTGAAAAGATAATAGCGAAACTAATAACCATGATAACGAATGTATTGACAGATACTATTCCTAGGATTAATCCTGCCAGATCCAGATAATAATTCAAGGCAAAAATTGTGGATATAATAAGGCCCAATAATCGTCCCATTTCCTCAATGAACCCGCGGCGAAAACCAACGCCACCCATTACAACCATAAAAAAGCTCGCCAGAAGATCAAGGAACAGGATCATGATTATTGCAGCAACTCCCTAACAATAGACTGGGCCATTTTTCCATCGGCTTTACCAGCAGATTGTTTCATCACTTCCGGCATGACCTTGCCAATGTCGCTCAGGCTTGACGCACCGGTATCATCGACCACTTTTTGCACAAGAATACGTAGATCATCTTCTGACATCATTTGCGGCAAATAAGCATTAAGTATCTCTAGTTCAGCATTTTCATTTTCCATAAGATCATTTCGGCCGTTTTCCTTATAGATATCGGCTGCTTCTTTACGCTGTTTTACCAGATTTTGAATGATCTTTATAGCTTCTACATCCGTGAGATCTTCTCGTTTCTCGATTTTCTTATCTTTCAGTGTTGAAAGTGCAACACGTAATGTGCCGGTTTTATGCTTATCGCCGCTTTTCATTGCGGCATACATATCATTTTGTATCGTATCATATAATGACATAATTATTCCTTAGCTTTGGTCAATTCGTTTCATACTAATCAGCAACTGATCCTGGTCAGCCTCAAAGCCGATGAACCGTCGCCCTAATTTCTTTGTTACCACACCAACACCGCCAGTGCCCATGAATGGGTCTACCACCCAGTTTAATTTGAAACTGCTGGCCTTCAAAATACGTTCAATAAGTAATTCCGGCTTATCACCACTCATTACCTCTGCAGAGGCAACATGGGTATCCAGTATATCCACCCATAGATTGGAAGGTCCAGATCCTTGTGCCAGCGCCGGTTCCATGTCCTTTTGATCAGATATCGCTTCCTGATGAAAAAGAAAATCTTTTGTCTTTGTGGCAAACCAGATGTCGGCTGCCTGATTTTTCCACGTAACAGATTTGGATGTTTCACCAGCTTGCATTTTCCGCCAGGTAATACGGGTTTGTACCTTTAGGAAATTTGTTAGCATTGAATGGTACATCCCTGATAATCGCCAATCACAGAATAAATATAATGCACCTGTGGATTTAAGAACCCGATGAGCCTCTTCCAACCAATTACTATTCCACTTATAATATTCCTGAAGAGTCATAGGTGAGCCAGGTCTATCTTTTCCACGCCAAGGGCTTTCCGGTGGGTCCGTAATAATAATATCGATACTAGCTGCAGGTAGTTTACGCAATCCATCCAGCCCATCCGTCAAAAATACCCCATCACGCATGGTATCAAGTGTCATTTCAATATCATCAGTATTCTCCAAGGCGGGTAAATACTGGTTCAGATCAGATACAGTTAACCCAGGATAGGCCTCTAGCGGGTTCGAAAATAGTGGGTTTGTTGATTCTTTTTCAGCCATAAACGGACAAAATTTAGAATTTAATCGGCTCAGACACCATGCAATCATGCACAGCTTTGTAGATTATTGCTAGCTAGCGTAAACTTAAATATGGATAAAAAGAAAGTTATTTTCATATGTACAGGTAATGCCTGCCGATCGCAGATGGCCGAAGGACTGTTACGACATATGGCCGGAGACAAATTTGAAGTACACAGTGCCGGCAGTCATCCCTCCCATCTTCATCCCGCTTCCGTGGCAGTTATGGCGGAGTGGGAAATTGACATAGCCCACCATATTTCAGAACCCATAGATAATTATCTTGATACTGGAATTGATATCGCCATTACCGTCTGCGATAATGCACAACAATCCTGCCCCACTTTCCCAGGAAATGTGGAACTGATCCATTGGAGTCTAGATGATCCTTATCATGGCTGGGAAGCAGATCCGCAAGATCTACCTCCCTACCGAGAAACGAGAGATGAATTAAAAAAAAGAATTGAAGGATTTTTATTAGGGAAAGAGATAATTAGTAAAAAGGTTAACAAAATTTGAGATGGTTTCTATATAGCATTCCATTTCTATGGATTTGCTGCCTAGATAATCCAGAGTTAAATAATTGGTACAAAGGCAACCTGCATACCCATACGTTTTGGAGTGATGGTGACGCACCCCCAGAAATAGCAGTAGCCTGGTACAAGGACCAGGGCTACGATTTCCTTGCTCTTTCAGATCATAATATCCTTTCCGTGGGAGAAAAATGGATAAAAGTCCTGGATAAAGACCCGGGTGGGTGGCCCCCATCTATGACTAAAGCCAAGTTGGAGGACGTTCGTAGCCGCTTCGGGGAAGAATGGCCCATAACCCGGATTGTAGAAGATACGCTGGAAATGGCTCTGCTCAATCTAGACAAACTCAAGAAATATTTCGAAGAACCGGGAAAATTCTTGATGATTCAGGCAGAAGAAATCACTGATCGCTATAATGAATACCCGATTCATGTTAACGCAACCAATGTGGTGGAATTCATTGCGCCCCAGGGTGGGAACAGTACCCGTGATGTATTACAGCGGAACATCAATGCGATATATAAACAACGTGAAAAAGCAGGACAAGTAATACTTGCTCATGTGAACCATCCCAACTTCGGTTGGGGAATTGTAGCAGAAGATTTGATAGACTTACAGGGGGATCCTTTCTTCGAAGTATATAATGGTCACCCTTTGGTCAGCAACTGGGGTGATGACGCGCACCCCAGTACGGACAGAATGTGGGATATTGTTCTGGCAATGAGATTACACCAGGGCCTAGAACCATTATTTGGCCTCGCGGTAGATGATACCCATGGTTACTATAACAATAAGATCGGTGAATCCTACCCTGGCCGGGGGTGGGTTATGGTCAAAGCACAATCCTTAAATACTGAAAATATTATATCATCTTTGGAAGAGGGTAATTTTTATTCCACTACAGGTGTCATTTTGGAAGATGTACAAACCAATGATCGTTCCCTCACTATTCATATCAGAGAAGAAGTTAATACGGTTTACAATACCCAATTTATTGGCACACCAAAAGAATTTGACTCTTCCTCTGAACCTGTATTGAATGCACAGAGAGAACCAGCCCATATCACTAGTGTATACAGTACAGAAATCGGCCAGGTTTTTTCCGAAACCACGGACAACCCGGCCGTATTTTATTTCACCGGTACTGAAATGTATATCCGGGCTAAAATCATTTCAGATAAATTGCAGGATAATCCATTCGCTGAAGGAGACCT
>CAYYXU010000004.1:3546-43802 GCA_964475645.1 uncultured bacterium
GGGCTAAAATCATTTCAGATAAATTGCAGGATAATCCATTCGCTGAAGGAGACCTTGAAACTGCCTGGACCCAGCCAGTGCTTATAAAATAAAAAGGGCGGTATAACCGCCCTTTCGTATAATCTGCAATTATATTTTAAAAACCAAAACCAAGGCGAATATTCAAGGCACCAAATCCATCAGAACCAGGAACTACATCTTTCGCTATCGTATAACGATAAATTACAAACGTATCTATCATTAAAAGTTTAAACTGCAGACCGGCCTGCGCATGAAAGCCTGTAGATTCAAGATAATTGTCTTCATTGGTAAGGTAATCTTCCAGATTTTCATCTAATGCAGATGGATCGGCATTGAGCAAATCACCTATTAGCTCTGTAACCATATCGACATTAGCAATGGGAGTGGTCATATGTGTATTGACACCGCCGCCAGCATGCACCTTTGTAGCAGCAAGAAAAGGAATTGAAAACCCTACAATCTTTTTACGAGCTGTAACATACGTACTTGCGCTTGCCCATCCAAAAGGAATGGTCGGCATATCACCACTGACATTCATAAAGTCAATATCATAAGTATTTCCACTAACATTGAAATCAACTTCAAGATCAATAAAGGGGATAGCATCAACATAAAGGTAGCCACCATAACTAGATGAGCCATCAAAGGCGCCATTTTTTAATATTATACGTGGACTACCAGTTTCTGGGAATGATTCAGCCACACTGAACATACCCTGTCCTACCTGTAACCCAAAACCTGCAATTGCAGATGCACTATTGAATGGCAGTACCGCTAAAACAATTCCCATTAATAAAGTCTTATATTGTTTCATTTTACCTCCGTCTATTTTATTTGAAGTAAATCTGCAGAATTTACACGTGCTCAGCCAGTAAACAATATGTCAATTTTTTTTCGTGGTTCACATCACATATGGGTTAACGTTTAAAACTGCTGCTAGTTTTTATAATTAAAGATTCTATCTTTGAATATGATTTTCGCTGTCAATAAATTGATCTCTTCATGAAGCGCAACCATTACTTTTTCATTATTATTTCCATGATCTGTATTGCCGGAGGTCAGAATTACCACTGGCCAACAATTGGGAGTAAAACCCTATCATCCAACTTTGGAGAATTCCGGGATGGGGGGTTCCATATGGGTATTGACATTAAAACGCTAGGGGAAACAGGTTGGCCTGTTTATGCAATAGATGACGGCCATATTTCACGTATGGTGGCCAATTTCAACGGATACGGAAAGGCTCTATACCTAACTTTAAATGATAGCCATACAGCAGTATACGCACATCTAGAAGAGTTTACTTTTCAATTAGAGACCATCCTTCTTACACTGCAGTCAAAAAATAATAGTTACATGGTTAATGAATATTTCAACGCGGAAAAATTTTCCGTTAAAAAAGGTGATATTATTGGTTATACAGGTAATACCGGTGCTTCATTCGGGCCGCACCTGCACTTTGAATTGCGCAATAGTAAAACACAGCCTATAAATCCGTTAACCAATGGATTACCCGTTGAGGACTACCGGTCTCCCCGCGTACACCAGGTAGGCATTATTCCCTTATCTCCGGCAAGCAAGATTAATGGCAGCTCAATCCCTAGAGTAATGCCATTATATGCCGCCACTAGCGGTGGTGGACTCCAATTCCCGGATACGGTAAGCTGTTTTGGCCCGATTGGTTTAACAATTGAGGTAGATGATAAAATACAGGGCGCAGCAAACAAATACCAGGTACAATCTATTCAGCTGCTAGTCGATGATGCGCCTGTTTTCTCACTTAATTATAATGAACTGGATTATGGCCAAATGGCAACCGTCAGCCAAGTTAGGGAAAACCGTTTCCATAGATTAAACCTGGGTTCCTTCACTAAACTCTACAAACTGGAAACATTCTCTAATACTACAATTGTTCCTGATGGAATATCCGGTGCACTTAATCTGACCCCCGGTTTCCATAAAATTGAAATCCAGGTGTCTGACGCGATGGGTAACACTACCATTGTCAAAGGCACTATCATTAATTATCCTCCTGTGAAGGTTGCAATTAGGGATGTTGAGTGGCTTGATAACACGATAGAATTCAATATCCAGCCCGTTACTCTTAATATTCCGCTGACAGAGGTTACTTGTTACAGCTATACCGCTTATGGATATCCTGATGAACAATTAACTATTGTTAATAGTAAAAAAGATCGGTCAGGTCTTCGTATAGAGTTACCCAAATCAAAATTGGGGAAACATGGTGTATCATTCATTGTAAAAAACAAACTCGGCGTTCATGGATCACCCTTGACGTGGCATGATCCCAACGCTGATAGACGACTCACAGAAATGGATATTGATATTACGTTTAGTGCAGTAGAGCACAAAATCATAGCCCAAATCCAAACTAATGGTTTTACGTCTGGAAATACAGCTTTAAGACTATTAAAGGAAGATGAATATATTTCCATTCCCCTAGAGAAGATTCAGCCGACCGTTTATACTACAGATCTGCTTCTGCCATCTTTGTTCAATAATACACTACGGATTGATGCCTTTTTTGATGGAGATATTGAACGCATCATTCAGTTGGATTTGAGTCCCAGTGTTGTTGTCCCTGGAGAGATTACTAATATCCTCTCACAAGACAAAAATTGCTCTATTCAGATAACCAAGACTTCCGTTTATGATACGACATTAGTCTGGATCGAAGCTGTTGATCATCCTGTTGAGCCAAAGGGCGGGACTTTACAATCACTTATATATCAAATACAGCCTTATGAACTTACCATCAAGGATTCAATCCGAATTGGCATTCGATACAGCCACCATATAAAATATATGCCAAATACGTCTTTATATTATTACAATCAGAAAAGTGGCTGGACTTTCTTGCCAACTAATAATTTACAAAACAGAATGGTCATGGCCAGCAACTTACTCAGTTTTGATGCCATCGCAATTATCCAGGATACAGATCCACCATTTGTGCGCAAAGTGTATCCAGCTAATGGCGGTAATTTCCATTATAAAGATGTACGAACTATATCAGTGATCGTTGATGACTACCTATCGGGTATTAGTTCTGATGAACAAACAATGAGTATGAAACTGGATGGTGAACCAGTGAGATATGCCTATCAACCCCTGAAAAAAGAACTGTATTATTATCTACCAACTCCGCTAAATGCCGGTGAACATACAATTGAATATTCGCTTTCGGACCAGGCTGGAAACCAGGTCTCGGGCAGTACTACATTTAGGGTAAACTAATCTTTTTCCCTTATAAAGACGATAACCCCAGAATCCTTTATCCGTTCGTTACCTATACTATAATCGGAATCAATAGCCTGGTTTTCATTTATCAATATTTTGTCCTCCCACCAGAATTATTAGGTCATATTATAAGCACCTATGCACTTACACCTGCATTTCCATCAGTTATCACAGTATTTACGTCCATGTTCATGCATGGCGGATTGATGCATATTATCTTCAACATGTGGTTTCTCTGGATCTTTGGTGATAATATAGAAAGCGTATTGGGTCATAAGCGTTTTGTGTTATTCTATCTACTCTGCGGTGTGGGAGCCGCTCTATTACAAATACAAATAAATACAGGCTCACAGATACCAATGGTAGGTGCCAGTGGAGCAATCGCAGGGGTGCTAGGTGCTTACCTTATCCGGTTTCCACGGGCTACGGTACATGTTTTAGTAATTTTAATCATTTTTATTACTTTCATTCGTGTCCCGGCTATGGTTGTTATCGGATTCTGGTTTTTATCCAACCTCACTGCAGGTCTGGGGACCCTGGGTATTGAAGAAACTGGTGGGACAGCATGGTTTGCTCATTTGGGTGGTTTTGTTTCCGGCGTGGTGTTAAATCAGATATTTAAGCAAATTAGGATAGAATAAAATGAAAGATTCTGCGGTAAAAGAAGCTATTGAAATGCGCAAGCGGGCGGTGGCAACTTATTCAAATTACACCGTTGGCGCAGCAATTGTTACCGAAACTGGTGATATAATAGGTGGCTGTAATGTTGAATCCAGTAGTTACGGGCTTACTTGCTGTGCTGAACGAATAGCTATCTACAATGCGTTATCAGCAGGACATAAAAAATTTAGTGTACTGGCTGTAGCCACAGATAATGGTGGCAAACCATGCGGTGCCTGCCGCCAGGTAATCTGGGATATCTGCGGTGAAATAAAAATATATACCGTTGATGGAGAAGGAAATATCCTTGAAACGACCAGTGCTGATTTATTACCCGATGCGTTCGGCGAGGATATGCTCCCATGACCAATAAACCAAATAATTCTGGATGGATCGAAGTTATATGCGGCAATATGTTCAGCGGTAAAACAGAAGAATTAATTCGGCGGTTGCGCAGGGCTGAAATCGCAAAGTTGAGTGTAGCAATATTCAAACCCAAGATCGATACAAGATATGAGGAAGGAAATATTGTTTCTCATAACCAATTACAATTAAAATCATCACTTGTAGAGTCCGCTACAGAAATAACACCTCTGGCAAAAGATGCGGACGTAGTTGGTATTGATGAGGTCCAATTTTTTGATGATACAATCATAACTACAGCAAAAGATCTTGCAGCTAATGGAAAACGCGTAATTATTGCTGGGTTGGATACTGATTATCGCGGTCTTCCTTTTGGTCCAATGCCAGGCATCATGTGTGAAGCCGACTATCTAGATAAGCTTCAGGCTATATGTATTGTATGCGGGAACCCCGCATCTTATACGCAACGACTTATTAAAGAAGCTGCACAGGTAGTTATCGGCGAAATGGATATTTATGAGGCAAGATGTAGACATTGTTATGAAGCACCGAAATAATTAATGGAACGTTTAATTGGTATAGCTGGCATTCTGGTATTATTGTGCATTGCCCTGGCAATGTCCAACAACCGTAAGGCTATTTCTTGGCAATTGGTAACCTGGGGTCTGGGAATACAAATACTATTTGCCATAATTATTTTGAAAACACCTGTTGGGGTACCGTTCTTTGGTGCGATTGATATTGGGATAAAGAATTTGCTCAGTTTCTCTGATGCTGGCAGTGATTTCTTATTCAAATCTTTTCGGTATGGCGTTGTAGAAGATCCACTAATGAACTTTGCTTTCCGAATATTACCTACCTTGATTTTCTTTTCATCGCTTATTGCAGTCTTATATCATCTAGGTATTATGCAGTTTGTCGTAAAATGGATTGCCAGGGTCATGCAAAAATCAATGGGCACAAGTGGATCTGAAACACTATGTGTCTCTGGTAATATATTTGTTGGCCAAACGGAAGCGCCGCTCCTGGTAAGGCCTTTTATTTTAAAAATGACAAAATCAGAATTAATGGCGGTAATGGTCGGTGGGTTTGCTACAGTAGCTGGGGGTGTCATGGCAATGTATGTCAGTATGCTGGGTAATATTCCGGGAATCGCTGGCCATTTGTTGGCTGCTTCCATCATGAGTGCACCAGCTGCGTTAGTTATCGCCAAAATTATATATCCGGAAACAGAAGCATCCGATACCTTTGGAGATTTAAAAATCGCACTGGATAATAAAGATGATAATATTATGGAAGCACTTTCTAGAGGTGCAACAAACGGAATGAAATTAGCGGCAAATGTAGCCGCTATGCTGGTTGCGTTCGTAGCTATAATAGCAATGGTAAATGCAATATTAGGCTTGTTAGATCTCAGTCTTCAACAGATCCTTGGTTGGATATTTAGTCCATTGGCATGGGTCATGGGCGTTCCCTGGGATGAAGCGGGTATAATAGGATCTCTCATGGGTGAAAAACTTGTTTTAACTGAACTTATTGCCTTTGGCGATCTTTCCGAATTAATGACTACAAATTCCATTTCAGATCGATCTGCTATCATCGCTAGTTATGCCCTTTGCGGGTTTGCAAATTTTGCTTCGGTAGGAATTCAATTAGGCGGTATTGGTGGCATTGCTCCAGAAAGACGAAAAGATCTGGCTAAATTAGGGTTGAAGGCCATGTTTGGAGGTGCACTTGCATCCTGGCTTACAGCAACCATTGCAGGGATTCTGATTTAAGCGTATTATTATAAGAAGGTTTTAATACCATGCGTTTAATATTTATTGGTCCACCCGGTGTTGGAAAGGGAACACAAGCAACATTGATAAAGGATCATTTTGATATATTACATTTATCGACTGGAGATATATTACGGGAAGAAATAGCACAACAGTCTACTATTGGCATAAAGGCCAAATCATTCATGGATAGAGGTCATTTGGTACCTGATAATATTTTATTGGAAATGATGGAAAAACGACTTCAGCAGCCAGATTCTGAAAACGGTTATCTATTGGATGGGTTTCCCCGTACAATTCCGCAAGCGGAGGGCTTGGATCATATACTTGAAAGAACGAATCAGATTCTTGATGCAGTTGTATCCATTAAACTGGATACAGATACTATCGTAAAACGGCTATCAAGCCGCCGATCGTGTAAAAAATGCGGTTCTATTACAAATCTATTATTTAAACCACCAAAAACTAAAGGTCGGTGCGACATCTGTAGTGGAGAACTTGTACAGCGGTCAGATGACAAGGATGAAGTTATTCTTAATAGATTGAAGGTATATAATGAACAAACTGCACCACTATTGGATTATTATACTAATAAAGAATTAATAAAAACAATAAATGGTCAAGGGAATATTGCTGTTATCAATAATAATATATTGGAGGCACTAGCTTAATAATGCTACGTGTTGCTTTAACTGGCGGAATTGGTACAGGAAAAAGTACTGCAAGTAAAATTCTAAATGAGCTTGGTGCTTTCATTTTTGATGCAGACAAAAAAGCAAAAAATATTCTCAAAAATAATGAAACAGTTCAAAGTGAGTTGATCGCTGAATTCGGTACTGACATTATGAGTGGTGATGAAAAAATTGATAATAATAAATTAGCCCGGATTGCTTTCCAGGATCAGGATCATCAGCTTAGGTTAAATTCGATCATCCATCCATACGTTTTCCAAGAAATAGACGAAATTTTTGATGATGTACTTGAAAAAGGGGTAAATGATATCTTTGTGGTCGATGCTGCCCTGATCTATGAATCAGGGGCTGATACCCACATGGATTATGTTATCGTAATAACCGCTTTACTTAAAATTCGAATGGAACGCGCTTTGCAACGAGAAACGCTTTCCAGAGACGAAATTTTAAAACGAATAGATTTACAGTGGCCAGAAGAGGAGAAAATAGCGCTGGCTGATTTCGTTATACATAATGATAGTACAGAAAAAGAGCTACTTAACTCTATTACTGATATTTATAATAAACTAGTATAGTATTAATTCACCTAATAGACCGCTTTAATGCGCGCGGTTTATCTAAAATTTCTTTCAGGATTATAGCCTGCTTTAATGTATTACTATTTTTCAATAGTGGACTAATAAAGTGCCCGGTTTCGGATACTTTTTTTCTGACTGGATATTTTTTATGAATATGTTCAGGATATTCCTCTGAGAAATCCTCGAAAATAGCTCGTGAGGTTTGGACAGGTTCCGATTCGTCAATTATTTCTGATTGATCTTCTTCGTCTGCTGAATCTTCAAACTCATAATCATCGATTTCATCTGCATTTGGTTCAAGAATATCCTGCCCAAAACTCTTGATTTCATTGAATAGATCTTGCAGGGTTTCCGATTCAAAAGGGCCTGGCTGCTGGTCAGATTCGGGGATCGATTCATTGTCATCTAGCATGCGGCGAGCTGATTTCTGCTGCCTTTTTTTCATCAATGACATTAGAAAATACAGCGCCGCTAAAAATAACCAGTAGCCTATGCCTTCCATTTAGTCGTCGTCCCGCTCGGATGGCGGTTCAGTAGATTGTGTCTCTTTTCCACCGGAAATAGATTCCCGCATATCTGTATCCGCCTGAATATTGCGCATATTCACATAATCAAAGACACCCAGCTTCCCTTCACGAAACGCCTGGGCCATTGCCAATGGCACTTCCGCCTCTGATTCAACAACTTTAGCTTGCATTTCCTGAGTACGCGCTTTCATTTCTTGCTCCTCCGCCACCGCCATTGCGCGTCTAGTTTCAGCGCGGGCTTGAGCCACACGCAAATCTGCTTCGGCCTGATCAGCCTGTAGGTGTGCACCAATATTCTTACCCACGTCCACATCAGCAATATCAATACTAAGGATTTCGAAAGCAGTACCTGCATCTAAACCTTTATCCAGCACAAACTTTGAAATTGAGTCGGGATTCTCGAGCACCTTCTTGTAGGAATCGGAGGATCCGATGGCACTGACAATACCTTCGCCAACTCGGGCTATAATCGTTTCATCGGTCGCGCCTCCTACAAGACCAGGAATATTTGTCCGCACTGTAACACGTGCGCGAGCCTTAACCTCAATGCCATCCTTAGCCACCGCCGCGAGTGTACCATTAGCGGGGGCATCAATCACTTTTGGGTATACAGATGTCTCAACGGCTGTTTTTATATCTCGGCCAGCAAGATCAATCGCCGTAGAAGTTTCGAACTCAAGTGGGATATTTGCTTTGTTCGCTGCAATTAGCGAAAAAGCAACGTTCGCGACGTTACCTCCCGCAAGATAATGTGTCTCCATCATATGAGTAGAAACTTGTTCCAATCCGGCCTTGTGCAGATTGATAATACCATCCACAATAAGGCGGGGAGGTATTTTTCTCAAACGCATACGGATAAGATCGATTATTGTGATCCGACCCATGCCTAGACTTACAATAGCCTGGATCCAGAGACCCAAAGGGACGAAATAGAAAAATAAAAGAATAAATAATAGAATAAAAACCAACATTAGATAAGTGACCATGATATACTCCTATGATTCAATTGCATTAACTCTGACAACCACTCGATTGCCATCAACAGATAAAACTTTAATTGATTGATCTTTATCAACAAATTCGCCCTCAGTTACAACAAATATTTTCCGGTCTCCCAAAAGAGCCCACCCAGAAGGTCTCAAGTCTGAAGTAGCTACACCGCTTTTTCCAACCATATCTTCAAGCCCGATAGAGGAACTGTATCCTTCATCCTGGCTCTCTACTCCCGGAGAGGTTAATTTGGTCCAAAATTTCGTTTTGGTTACCATTCTAAATAGCAAAACTAATGCGACAATTCCACCTATAAGTCCGATTGTTAATCCAGTCAAGGCAGAATGATAAACTTCTTCTGATACTGGCACATCTGGTAATAATAGTAAGTATAGACCCCAGAGGATGACACCAATACCAGCGACACCAGCAATACCAAAACCAGGAATTAATAATGCTTCAACCACTAGTAAAACCAATCCTACCAACACGATTAATAAATCAGACATTGTGGCCAATCTTACAATAGCAGATGCGCCCAGAGATAAAGCTAGACAAACTGCGCCAAAAGTTCCTGGTATCCCCCACCCAGGACTCTGTAATTCAAATAATATACCCAAAAACCCAAATGTTGTTAGCAATGAGGCCACTACTGGATTAGTAAGAAACCGTACTAGATTTTCAGACCAGTTCTCAGAAAACGATATTATAGTAGCTTCACTTAGTTCTAATGACACTAATAGTTCATCCATATTTTCAGCAGTTCCATCAGCCATTTTATACATCAGGGCCTGTTCGGTAGTTAGGGTGATTAGTTTCCCTTCTTTACGTCCTTCTAGATCAGTTACTTCAACTGAATCACCATCGATAATTACGTGGGTAAACGACAATTCCTCATCGACCATACATTTGGCAATTACAGTATTGCGATCCCGATTCTCCGCGGTGGATGCCATTTCCTCCCGCATATAACTTATCACTTTTTCTGATGCTTTATTACCGGACATATCCACAGCAGTGGCAGCACCAATTGTACCGCCGCCAGTCATGTATATGGTCTCGCAAGATAATGAAATCAACGCTCCAGCAGATATTGCCCGTCGATTAATAAAGGCAACAGTCGGTACATCCGAATCAAGAATAGCATCTTTTATTTGTGTGGCGGCATCTACGCGTCCACCAAAAGTGTCAATGTCAAAAATAATAACTTCAACTTGGTCATTCTCGGCTTCCTGTATTACTCGCTCAATAAATGTAGGAAGACCCAAATCAATAACGCCTTGAATGGGAACACGGTATACTTTTTGTTCAGCACTGTATAAAAAACCAGCAAAAAAAATGATGAAGAAGGGTAAAAACTCTTTATTATATTTTTGTGTAATCAAAATTCCCCGGAATTAAATATTGACCAATTTGAAATTACCTTAGATTCTGTTAAAACTGATACACAGAATTCAATTAATGACACGTAAACACCGACTCACATATACAGCATTAACGCTTATTTCAGGTTGGTTAAGGAAAAGGGGTCCAACTATTCAATATAGGTATGCTCATAAACTGGCCCAATTATTTTACAATCACCTAGTGATCAGGCAAAAGGAGGCTCGAAAGAATATAACCATAGCATTTCCTAAATATTCTGAAGCACGGAGAGAATTGATCTTAAAAAATAGTTATATATTTTTCATTCGTAACACCATGCAATTCTTATCATTTCCGACGGGATTTCAAAATGCACATATAACGGTAAACGGGAAAGAATATCTGGATAAAGCGCTTACCAAAAAAAAGGGTGTAATTCTTGTCACAGGGCATTTTGGTGTATGGGAAATCATGCTGGCATGGTTTGGTCTAAACCAATATTCAATGCTGGTTGTTGGACAAAAGCAAAAAAATTCTGGTGCGGATACATTTGTCAATCAACTACGGGAAAATACCGGCATAAAAATGATTCCTCGAAAATCTTCACTTGAATTCATGTATGAAGCCTTAGCAAGGAATAATATTTTAACTTTAGCTAGCGATCAAGATGCAAAAAAACGAGGTGTATTTGTAAAATTTTTTAACTTACCTGCATCTACGCCAAAAGGCGCTGGGCGTTTTCACTTGGAATATGGATCACCCCTGATATTTGTTACTTGCCACTTAGAAAGACAAAATAACCATGTGGTAGATATATTACCAATTCCAACCGATTCGAACTCAAATATTGCATCAATAACGCAATCCTTTACATTGATGCTGGAAAATATAATCACAGCTTACCCTGAACAATATTTCTGGTTTCATCGGCGCTGGAGAACAAAACAACCACAACCTTAATCAATATGATAAAACATTTAAGCATAGATAACACTGACATTTTAGTTGAATCTGCGGAAGTGTTAGATCGTGGCGGAATAATCGTTTATCCTACGGATACGCTGTATGGTTTTGGTGTTGATGCCAGAAATAAGGATGCAATTGATAAAATCAATAAAATCAAAGGGCGAAACAGTCCTATGAGTGTTATTGCAGCTGATTTTGAACAATTACTATCATGGACCATGGTCTCTGATATAGAGTTAAATCTAGTTAATGAAAATATTGGTGAAAAAACAACATTAATACTTCCTGCAGTAGAAGGTGTAATCCATAATTCGATACTTGGACCTGATAATACAATAGGTATTCGAATACCAACACACCCATTTGGCCCAGATCTTGTAGCCAAAATAGGTTATCCTATTACATCATCCAGCGTGAATCGCCATGGGAATAAGCCCCTGAATAATCCAACAATGATCATTCAGGAATTTGGTGAAGAAATTGATCTAATTATTGATGCTGGCATCTTACCGCCATCGGTAGGATCAACGATATATAAGATCCATAATAATCGATTGAAGAAAATCCGTTAATGAAAATTTTCCATATTATTTTTCTATCGATTTTTACAATATTGTATGGACAATCAGCATGGCCCTTCCAGATTGGAGAAAAATTGACCTATAATGTATCATTTACAGGGATTACAGCAGGACAGGCATCATTGGAAATAGTTAATGATGCCGAGATGAATAATCACCATCAATTGCATATCCGATATATCGCTAAAACTACTTTCCCGCTTAGAGCAGTTTACGCTATTAATGATCAAATTGATACATGGCTGGATTCAAAATATTTATACACTAAAAAATTGACAAAAAAGATTCGTCAGGGTAATTATAAAAAAGATTCATACACGATTATAGATTATGATCAATCGATTGCCATAACAAATGGCGATACGGTTATAATTGATCAATTTCTGCACGATTCATACTCTTTATTTTATTATCTTCGTACGATACCGCTAATCATAGGTGAAACAATTGATTTCACTGCATTTGATGGGAAAAAGATCACTCCATTCCAAGTAATTACGAAAACCAAAGAAACAATTTATACTATGGCTGGTACATTCCCGTGTCTAGTAGTAAAGCCATTTCGTGAAGGAACCACATTACTGAAAAATAAAGGTGATATGATGATTTGGTTCAGCGATGATAAAAATAGATTACCTATTCAGATCAGGATCAAAATGAAATACGGTTCTATGCTGCTAAAATTAAACGATATTAATTTGTAAAAAGTCGGCCAATATCATTAATCATCACCGTAGCCATTAATAGTAGTAAAAAGGCCATGCCGACCTGTTGAATAATCATCCTGGTCTTTAGTGTGAACTTTCGGCGCAGTAATGATTCAGCTAAAATAATAAACACATGACCACCATCAAGCCCTGGAACAGGTAGAAAATTGATAAATGCGAGATTACAACTGATGATTGCCATAAATGTGAGTAATGATATCATACCTGCTCGGGCAGTTTCACCCGCTATTTGAGCAATTAATATCGGACCACCTAAATCACTTACCGATGCTTCACCTGAAATTAACATCTTGATGGATAAGACAACTAATCCAAGTCCCCCTATAGTTGAAGTAGCGCCTATCTGGGTGGCCATTAAAAAGCCAATTGGTTTATAAATAAATTCTGGCGCTATACCAATTGCACCAAGTGTATCCAACCTACCGTTAATAGGTTGTATTTGAAAACTTGTAGTAATTGATTGTTTATATTCAACATCATCTCTTTGATAAGTGAGTGTGATTGGAGTGTTGGGCATTGCATGAATAGTAGTTGATAATTCTGTCCATGTTGAGATTTGAACATCATCAACCGCAAGGATCCTGTCACCAGGCAATAACCCCATATCTTTTGCAGGCATATCATTTATTAGGCTATGAATTACAGGGTCATCTTTTGGTGATGGTACACCTTGATTCCAAACAACACCAGTAAAAATAATAAAGGCCAATAAAATATTCATAATTACCCCGGCACTCATTACCCAGATCTGGGCCCAGACAGGTTTACTCATGAGCTCATATGGTTTATTTTTGATTGTACCATCCATGCTTTCATCAATCATACCGGCCATTTTGACGTACCCGCCCAATGGGATTATCGCAAAACAATATTCTGTGCCGCTACCAACATGGCCAGCCTTTTTTACATTCCAGTTATAAATAGGTCCCCAAGATATTTTTCCACCTTGATCCTTTCTATAAAAAAATAATTTTATTTCGAAAGCATTCGGGACTGATGTAATTGTCATTAATCGAGGAGGGAACCCAATCGAAAACCTGTCTACACGAACACCAACGGAACGGGCTGCGAAAAAATGACCCAACTCATGGACCATCACTATTACTCCCAGAACTATTATAAATGCCAAAATTGTAGTCATTAAATGTTTATCCTTGGTTTTATGCTTCTACAGCGTTCTTTACAAAATCTGTTGCCCAAAGTTCCAATCTTAACAATTCTTCCAAATTTGGATGTTCAATCCAATCATGTGCAGCGCATGTTTCCTCAACGAGCCGGGGAATATCGGTGAATTTAATTCTATCCTCCAAGAAATTATAAACAGCATTATCATTGGCAATATTGAGAGCGGCTGGAGTCGTTCCTCCAGAACGCAAGGCTTCATATGCTAATCCAATGCTAGGAAAACGATCTAGGTCCTTTTCTTCGAATGTTAATTGTTTAACCTGCACTAAATCAAGTGCATCCCAATTTGCTGCTGAATGATGTGGATAAGTCAAGGCATATTGAATTGGTACTTTCATGTCTGGTACCCCCATCTGCGCTTTAACAGAACTGTCTTTGAATTCAACCATTGAATGAATGATTGATTGGGGATGAACAATAATATCAATCTGATCCGCAGAAAAATTAAATAGCCAATGCGCTTCAATTACTTCTAAACCCTTATTCATCATTGTTGCTGAGTCAATCGTAATTTTATTCCCCATGTCCCAGTTAGGGTGATTCAAGGCTTCATTTACAGTAATATCAGAGAATGTTTTCAAATCTCTTGTTAGAAATGGACCGCCACTACCTGTCAATATAATCCTGCGAACATCTTCAATTTTTTCGCCGCTTAGGCATTGCCATATAGCCGAATGTTCACTATCCACAGGATATATACTTGCACCAGTTTTTTCTTTTGTCCTATTAATAATATCACCTGCCATGACCAGACTTTCTTTATTACTTAAGGCAACATCTACCCCAACTTTAACTGCATTCAGAGTTGGCTCCATTCCTGCGGACCCAACAAGTCCATTTATTAATAGATCAACATCATTGCTTTGTGATATTTCTAACAAACCTTCTCGACCCATTAAGACATCTATACCTTCTCCATTTAATCCATTTTTTACTTCTTCAGCGGATGAGTGATTAATAACGGCTACAGCTTTTGGCCGATACTTTTTTGCTTGCTCAATAATCTTTTTTGCGTTCTGATACGCAGAGAGGTATACAACCTCTAAATCTTCATCGAGTTGATCAATAACAACTAATGTATTAACACCAATTGACCCTGTAGATCCAAGTATTGAAATTCGTTTTGCCATACTTAATTGAAGGATTTATGTAAACTTAAAGAAAATTGAGTTATTTTATTATTAATACGTGCCTGTGTCTCAACACTCCAACTAAAAAAGGAAATAATCTTTCCTAGCAAGATATAATTTACTGAACCAAAAATTTTTCCTGGTATTTCTCCATCACTTTTATAAAATATTCTGCTTGTGTATTGATTAATTCCAAAACCAAAAAAGAATGGAAATGCTTTGAATATACTAGCTTTAGTTATTGATGCATCTATTGTTCTACAATGTAGATGCCGTGGCCCGTCCATCTTAGCCAAACTCAGGTCAGCCACCCATTGTGATGTATCATCATCTGATAGGGATAGCGTAAAACCATAACCAGAATATTGTAAAATATCATTATCAGATGTGATCCCTCCAATAATCCCATTTATTTTTAGGTTATTTGTTACTAATAATGCCCCATGAATTATCGGTAGTCCAAAAAATGAATTTTCTGTGCCTACTGCGGCATTAATATTTAAAGAAAAACGGCTGGATAAATCGGAATCTGAGAATTGATGATATCCTAATGAAAAAGATGTACTGCGAACTAGGGGTTCAACTGCAGCCACGAAATTATTTCCAGAAACTGCTGAAAGGTCATATGAAGGAAATTGGCCTAATAAATATTGGGATATAAAAAAAAGTATTGTTATAAATCGCCTCATAAAACCAACACATAAAAAAATACTAGATAATTCCTCGCTTGCTTGCTTCAATAAAATTAATAATTTCTTCAATTTCCGTTGAGTTTACCTTTTCTTTTTTCATTTTTTCCAGTGCAATGGATCTGGGTAAATCTGAACGGAAATATTTCCGATATGTTATTTTAATGTTTTCAAGTGCTTCTGGTGAAAAACCTCTTCTCTTAAGACCAATTGAATTGATACCACCATAACGTAGCGGTTCCCCTGCAGCTAAAATAAATGGCGGTACATCTTGTACCGCACGGAATCCACCACCAATAAATACGTGGGCTCCAATTCTACAAAATTGATGCACAAGCACGCCTCCCCCCAAGGAAGCATATTCTTTGATTTCCACATGGCCGCCTAAGGTTGCCATATTTGCCATGATCACATTATCACTAATAATACAATCATGAGCTACATGGGTAGCTGCCATTAATAGTACATTGTTGCCAATTGCTGTTGTACCATAAGCTGTTGTACCACGGTTAATAGTTACATTTTCCCTTATTATTACATTATTACCTATTGTGGTTTCAGTTTGCTCACCTTTGTATTTCAAATCCTGCGGTATTTCACCAATACTGCAATTGTGGAATATTGTACAATTCTCGCCAATTATAGTACCGGTGCAAATTGTATTGAAATTTCCAACTGATGAATTATTTCCAATAGTTACACCAGCCTCTATAACCGTATATGCTCCAATGGTTACTTTATTGCCAAGTTTTGCGTCACCGCTTACTTGGGCAGTAGAATGAATAGATGCAGTTATATTATGCCCCTGCTCTGTTTACAATGTTGGCCATTAAATTGGCCTCGGCAACTAATTTTCCATCAACATATGCATCACCGCGTAGTTTTACAGCGCCTAGGCGGATTTTTACTAATTGCATTTTTATTTCTACTTGGTCGCCGGGTATAATCGGGGTTCGAAATTTTGAATCACTTATTGAGGAAAATAACATATTCTTTTGTAATGGATCAGGTACAGTATTTAATACAAGAAATGCACCAGCCTGTGCCATACTCTCCAAAATTAATACGGCAGGCATAACAGGTTGAGCCGGAAAATGTCCTGCAAAGTAAGGCTCATTGATAGTAACATTCTTAATTGCTGTGAGGCCTACGCCTTCAGTTATTTCTGTAATACGGTCAATAAGTATCATAGGATACCGATGAGGAAGTATTTTCATAATATCCTGGATTTCAAATTGCGATTTGGTATTCACAATCTAAACCAGAATTTCAGTCTAATTGGTCGCTGTATTCTTTCCGGATCATTTTTACGAATTCTACATTACTAGCATGCCCACTGCGTGCGGCAGTTACATGACCTTTTATTGAGATACCTAGTAATGCTAAATCACCGATTAGATCCAGAGTTTTATGTCGCACAGGCTCATTATTAAAACGTAAAACTTTACCATTTAAAATACCGTTAGCACCTTGAATAACTTTCTCCTCAATTCCAAATAAATCACGAAGTCGATCAATTTCACCATGCTCTATTCTTTTGTCTACAATTACAACCGCATTCGCCAGGCTACCGCCTTTTATCAATCCCTTCTCTCTTAACTCTTCTACTTCACTTAAAAAACAAAAAGTCCTTGCCGGAGCGACATCACGAGCAAAGTCCTCTTCCATATTATAGATTGCTTCGTATTGTGTTCCTAGTGCGGGTAAAGGATACTCAACAAGAAACGTAACTCTAAAACTATCCGCAGGAACTACGTGGATATCTATTTCTTTATCTGGGTCGGAATAAACAACTGGTCTACTGATATTTAAAACATTTCTATCTTCATTTTGTTGTATAAATTTTACAGTATGTAATGCCTCAACAAAATCTTTTGCGCTACCATCCATAACGGGTGCTTCTTTGGCTGTTAATTCAATTAGAACATTGTCAATTCTCAAACCTGATACCGCAGCTAAAGCATGTTCAACTGTATGTATCCTTACACCATTCTGCCCAATTGTTGTACCGCGGGATATATCTACTACATGATCAATATCAGCTTTTATTGCAGAACTACCATTTATGTCTGTTCTGGCAAACCGGATACCATAATTCACAGGTGCAGGTTTAAAAGTAATAGTGCTCTCGACACCGGTGTGCAACCCAACGCCAGTGCATGCTACCGCTGCACTAATAGTTCTTTGTTTACGGTTTGTATTTGTCATGCTTCGAGTTTTTTTAGCCTCTTGAGTATTCTGACTACCTCTGAATATACAGCTTCTCGTTTATGTTGTTCTCTTATTTCCCGGGCTGGCATTCCTGCGTACACTTTACCTCCTATTAATGATTTTGAAACACCCGTTTTTGCCGCTAGTACGGACCGTGCGCCAATTTTAACGTGGGGAGCAACGCCAACATGTCCTGCAAATATACAAAATTCACCAACCTCTACGCTACCAGCAATTGTTACTGCCGCAGTTAACAAACATCCTTTACCCAAACGAACATTGTGCGCCAAATGCACATGATTATCCAATTTACACTGGTCTTCTATTATAGTATCTCCTATAGTTCCCCGATCAACAGCACTATTAGCACCAATCTCAACATCATTTCCGATAATCACATTTCCATTCTGAGGTATTTTATGATTTATATCTTTATCTGTGACGAAACCAAAACCATCACTACCTATAACTGTGCCACTGTGGATTATGGCATTATTACCTATATTGGTGCCATGATAAATATGTATATTTGAAAATATATTACAATTTCTTCCGATAATAGTTTTCTGGTCAATTACTGTGTGTGAACCAATAATTGAATTGTCACCAATAATAACTCCAGTTTCAATAACAGAAAATGGTCCAATGGTTACATTTTTTCCTATTTTGGCTTTTGAATTAACATAGGCATTTTCACTAACACCGCTCATATATTTAAATTTGGGTGTAAACTCGCCAAGAATTTTAGCAATAGCTAATTGTGGATTATTGTGGATGATACCAGGTTTATTATCCAGTAAAGATGCTTCAGGAACAACTACCGCAGATGCATCAGTAGTTTGTAAGTATTTCTTATATTTCGAATTTCCTAAAAACGTTATAGTGGATTCACGCCCATTTTGAATTTCTGAAACACCAGTTATTACCATAGTAGGATCACCAACAAATGTCCCCTTAACAAGGTCCGCAAGTTCTGATAATGTTGCCAAACCTGCTAGTAATTTTAGTTTTCTTCAGGTAGGCTATATTTTCTTAATTCATAAAGAACATCGTCAGTCAAATCATACGTAGGGTTACCAAAAAGAAGTGACACTGATCCATCAATAATAAAATCATATTCTTTAGTGGCGGCTACTTTATCGACTGCGCGTTTTACTTTACTTAATATTTCAAATTCCATCTGAGCCTGTTTCTTATAAAGTTCACCCTCCGGCCCAACTTTTTGTGCCTGGAATGCCTGAATTGTTTGTTCTCTTCCCGCTATTTCCTGCTCTTTTTCGCGACGCCACTCCGGAGAGCTCATGAGGCGCTGAGTTTCATATGATTTTTTCATACTGTCTAAACTCATAAGCATTGTTTGATATTCAAACTGCACTTTTCGAAATTCCATTTGTAACTGTGATTCAGCATCCTTGAATTCCTCAAACTCAGCTCGAATACGATCGGATTGTACAAAACCAATCTTACTTTGTGAGAAAATATTAGGTGTAGTTAAAATTAGAATTATTAATCCAAATAATAATTTTCGCATTATGATACCTCTTTTTTATTTACTGTTACTAAAATACATTCCCGAATATGATGGTATAATTCCAACCTGGTTTTTCGCCGGTATTATCAATCACATCAAATCCATAACCCATATCAAAACCCAATACACCCATCATAGGCATATAAAATCTTATACCAACTCCTGCAGATCTTTTCAATGAAAAAGCACCATCACGCGGGATATCAAATGATTCCGTCATGTTTACTGTATTCCACACATTTCCCATTTCAGCGAACACCAAACCATAAATTACAGGGTTTTCTGAAATCGGAACACGAAATTCTGTAACTGAGCGTAATAAAGCATTCCCACCTGTAGGCCCCGGACTGATAGAATTATCTGGATATCCTCTAAGCATATTTCCATAAGGCATTCCATTTCCACCCATTATAAATTTTTCATCAAAGGGAATTATTGATCTTTGGTCGTCTAAATTTTCCAGCGTTTGGATTACACCAATTTTGAAGGTACTAGTCAATACAATTTTCCAGAATGTAGGCGAAAACCATTCGAAATTCAATACATGTTTAAAAAAGTCCTCATTGCCACCAAGGATATTCCCAGAGAAAGTTGATTCCCAGGTAAATTTGGATCCACGCGTTGGAAACTCGTGGTGATCTCGATTGTCTCTTGTTACTACTTGCGTGATGCTATTTCCTATGGTAGTATTCATTCCATTCACATATTGATCCAGTTCTTCTTGGTTACCTTCATAAGTCTTTTTCATTGTCCTTAATACCCAATAACCGCGAAAATAATCATCCGGCCATTTAAACCGTCTTCCCCATTGTACTGAACCACCGACCATTTTCAAATCAAGGGGGAAATAATAGCTTGTCCCCTGCCCGCGAAAAGTAGAATAGAATGAAAACCCTACCCGATTTGGTGTATCAAATATCATAGGATCCACAAAACTCATACTAAAACTTTTGAATTGGGAAGTTGGTTGAGAAGAATAAAAATTATATCTTGAACCAATATTATAACTTATCATGAATTGTTGTCCCAAGCCTCGAAAATTGGCGAATTCTACTCCAAGACCCCCTGATAATCCATATACGCCGCTGTAACCCATATTGGCATTGGCACGATCTGCTGATTTTTCTTCCACTATAATTTCCAAATCGACTTCATCCTCATCAGCAGGAGCCACATCCGGTACTACATTAGAGAAATAATTTAATCTCAATAAATTTCTCTGGCTACGGATTAACATTTCTCGATTAAAAATATCCCCAGGGTATATATTTAATTCCCTGCGAATGATATTTTCACGGGTGTGATCATTACCCGCGATAGAAATATTACGAACTTTTATTTGATGATTTTCCACTACAGGGAAATGAATATCTAATGAATCTTCACCAACAGGAGTAAATTGAGGGTCAACACGGCTGTATATGTAACCTCGATCCATATACAATCCTTGCATATTATTATAAACTGCTGCATTAAACTCTTCTTCATTAAAATAATCACCGCGTTTCAGGTTAAGGGCTCTATTTAATATTTGATTACTAAATAATGTATTACCATCCCAGGAAAAATTCCTGTAGCGATAGCGGGGACCTTCAATTACGCTAATAACTATATCCATATGTTTTTGTTCATCTTTTACCGAAGTCGTATCCGACACAATGGTAAAATCGCGGTATCCGTTATTACGGTAAAACGTTTCTAAAGCCAGCTTATCTTCATCAAATTTCTTTCCATCAAAATAAGAACGCCAAAAAAAATACCATCTTTGCTGTTTTGTTTCTTTAAGTACACGGCGTAAACGGAAATCAGAATAAGACTCATTACCTTGAAATATAATTTTATTAATCTTTACCTTATCATTTTCTTTGATTGTAAATAGAATATCTTTGGTAAGACCATGTTTTTGTTTATCCTTATCAGATTTTTGATCATTAATTATACCTTCAGGATCAACCAAAGTAGCCTCAACTTCAGCAAGCAGAAAACCATCCTCTGCGTAAAAATCTTTTAATTTGGTGATTGACTCCACAAGCACATGAGGTTTTATGCGCTGGCCTAAATAAAACTCTAATTCATCCTGAAGCTGTTTATCCTTCAGTTTTTTATTCCCCTTATAATGCACAGTGCCTAGAATTGGTGTTTCCTGAACTTGTATTGTTATGAAAAAACCATCGCTTGTTTCTTTATCAATTTTAATCTGAACATCTTCAAACAAACCCAATTGCCAGAGTCGTTTAACTGCTCTCGAAAAATCTGCTACGTTAATTACCTCATTCTGCCGGAGTCCAGCTGTATAGCGGATCATTGTCTCTGAGGCAAGTTTGTTGCCATCAACTTCCACGCCAAGCAATGTTACTTCTTGCTGGGCACTAATTTGAACCATACTGATTAATATTATAAAATAGACTATTGAAATTTTATTAGTCATGTTTTGTCCAATTGTTCGCTAATATGACCAAACCGTCGCTCACGATCCTGAAAATCTGCCACGGCATCCAATAATTCCTTTTCTCTAAATTCCGGCCAATATTTATCAGTTACATAAATTTCCGAGTAAGCAATTTGCCAAAGTAGAAAATTGCTAATTCTCTGTTCACCTCCTGTACGAATTAATAAGTCAGGATCTGGTATTTTAGCCGTATCAAGTTCGTTAATAATATCATCCTCACTAAGTTTCTCCGGTTCAATTTCTCCATTAACAGCTTTAATTGCGATTGATTGAGCCATTCTTAATATTTCCTGTCTCCCACCGTAACTTAGGGCAAGGATTAAATTTAATCCTGAATTGTTCTCTGTTATTTTTAAACCTTCTTCCATTCCCTTTCTTGCATCATCAGGTAAATCATCCATATTGCCAATAGTACTTAAACGAACATTATTTTTATTCAGATCTCTTATTTCACTTCTAATAGTCAAAAGTAAAAGCCTCATTAGGGCTTTTACTTCATTTTTTGGCCGATGCCAATTCTCAGAAGAAAAAGTATATAATGATAAATGTTTGACACCTATATCGCCACATTTTTTAGTTATGGCTCGTACTGAATCAATGCCTTCTTTATGACCAGCAATTCGCGGTAAAGAATGCGCTTTAGCCCAACGCCCATTACCATCCATTATAATGGCTATATGCTTTGGTATATTATTCTTACTGATAATATTGTCTTCTATATTCTTTATAGGCATCGATTAATCTAAGGTTGCACCGAAATACGCGGGCGAAGTTACCTCCTCGGTAATCCTTTATTCAATAAATTGTCTTTTTATAATTAGCATATAACTAACGACCTTTGGTTAAGATGGTTCCTCATATAATTCGGCAATATGATGATCGAAAGTAGTGATATTTTTCGGGATTGAAAGTACGCCGAAGAATTCTCCCTTACACTTGTAACAGACAATAGTATCTGGAACACGATTATATAAAAACCAATCTACTAAAGCTACGATTGCAAGACTGATACCATAGGTAACAGGAACTAATAAAATACCAAAAAATATTATTCCACATCCCAATAATCTATTAAAGTCCTTTTGCCGGTAAAAATGCGATCCATTACATGCTGGACATTTATTGAATTCATTATATTTATCCCAAGATGATTGGTCCTTACCATGTTTACAATCAACCACGTCTACCAATGGATGCTTGGCGTTACAAAGCTCACAAAAGAAATAAGGATATATCAAAGGATTAACCCAAATTGAAATATAAAATTTTTATATAATAAATCACCAAAAATAACCGCTACAACTGATACATAAAGAAGACCCGTTGCGCTTTGGGTGGATTGGATTTGAATTGTGTGCCAAATAAAGCCGTTTAACACAAATGGTACTAGAATACCAAAAAATATAGCAACAGATAATAAAAAGCCTTCATACGTCCATAAAAAAGTTCCTAATGATTGCATAATTCCATAAATATCCTCTACCTCAAAAATTAGAAGACCATAACAATTCCAAATTGCACGTATACTTAAAAATATCCATAATAATATCACACTGTTGCGGAGTAAACGAATTGGTAACTGGATAACATTCAGATACCAGTGCCCAAGAATCATTGCAAAAAATGCTGCTGCTAAAACAATATGGCCAATTATTATTATAAAATAATTAATGATGCTGATATTGTAGGGAATGATAGCAACACTCATAATTACCAGAAATAAAATGCCTATAATTGATGGTATAGATATTACAAAATTATTGATGCGTTTTGAATTCCAGTAAATCGCTGTAATAAAAAGTTGGACGACTATCCATATTAATCCCTTGATCAAATGTGCTTGGTCTGCATTGGAAAGGAAATAAAATAATACGCCTAGAGCGCCTACTATTGATACCATTCCTTGATTAAACCTATAAAAACCACCGTCAATTAACTTACGTGGCGTGAGCCAAAGTAAAAGTGGATAAACAGCAGCAAACCCAGTAAAAGTAAGTGCCAATATCTCGGCAAGATATGCTGACATTATTTATTCAATATTTAATTCCCTAAATGGGAAATAATTTTTTTCGCGATATCCCTGAATATATCGGATACAGTTGATTGCGGATTGCTTAAGATTATAGGTTTGCCTCCATCCGTAGCAGACATTACTTCCATTGATATAGGTATTCTGCCAAGCAATGGCACGCCAAGCCGTTTACTTTCTTCAGCGCCACCGCCAGTTTTGAATAAATCGATCGGGAAAGAAAAATTCCCTTCTAAGTCAGTAGTTACTTCTTTATTTACCCCTTCTTCAAAAACCACGCTTAAGTTCTTTTGGGCAATTCCATCTGAATTTTTTACCCTTCCTTTCAATTGTAATCCAGACATATTCTCAACAACGCCAAGAAGAGGTGTTTGCACTTTACGGAACATATCAGCGCCCTTACGCACATCCGCTAAAGCTATATCCTGAGGTGTCGTAACTATTATTGCACCAGCCATACGAAGTTTTTGGGTAAGAGTCAATTGTATATCACCTGTACCAGGCGGAAGGTCAAGTATTAGAAAATCCAATTTATCCCAGGCAACATCATTGAAAAATTGTTCGGTCATGCGACTTACTAGTGGTCCCCGCCAAATTACAGGTGTTTCATTTCCACTAATAAATCCGAAGCTCATTACTTTTAAACCATATTGATCAAAAGGGATTATCTTACGATCTTGTGTCATTTTTGGACTTTCATTGAATCCAAGTATTATAGGTAATGAAGGACCATAAATATCTAGGTCAAGCAATCCAACCTTGTATTTCTTTTCTTTCAACGCTAAAGCTATATTTGCAGCTATAGTTGATTTACCGACGCCACCTTTCCCTGACGCTACTGCAATCACATTTTTAATATGATCCAGATTAAATTTCTGTTGAACTTGAGGCTGCGATGTTTTCGCTGATGGACTCTGATGGGACTCATCAGCAAAAATCTTAATATCAACTTGTTTAAAATGTGGAGATAATTTATTCTCGATTTCATCAACGACTGTTTTCTTTTTCTCATCATTTTGGGTTTTTATAGCTAGTTCAATTTTTACATTATCTTTACCAATATTTACATTTTTAACCATACCAAAGGATACAATATCACGGCTAAATCCAGGATATTGTATTGATTGTAAAAGTGTTAAAACTTCAGATTTTTTCATACTTTATTGCTGGGAGAAAAAAACGGCTGTTGATATCAACAGCCGTAGGATAAAAAATTTAAAATATAGTTTAACCGGGGAATTCTTGCCCAAACCATTCGTAATTAATTTTTGTGTATTTACTCCATTCCTCAGGGACTTCACTTTCTTCAAAAATTGCTTCCACTGGGCATTCCGGTTCGCAAGCACCACAATCAATACATTCCTCTGGATCTATATAAAGTTGTTTCCCTTCAGGGTCAAATCCATCTGCTTTCGCCTCAGCGCCAGCCCCAGTTTTATCTTCTGGTCCATGGATACAATCAACTGGGCATACTTCTACGCAGGCTGTATCACAAGTTCCAACACAAGGTTCAGCAATTATATAAGTCATTAGTGGTCTCCTACTTATTTATTCCTTAATTCCAAAGGCTGGAATTTATAAGCATTTATTCCAATGAAGAAACGGTTTTGGGTAATATATTGTCTAATCTGAACTAAGGTTATAATTTCACGATCTTTTGGAAAAACAATAATGGCAGACTCTTACAAATACGAACATTATAAAACAGTTCCAGAGCCAGCAGAAAAAGTCAATTTTAAAAAGAAAAAACCAAAATTGATTGCAGTTGTGGATGAAGACAACTGCACGGGATGTCAGGTGTGCGTACCTTTTTGTCCTGTCGATTGTATTGAGCCAGTGGCAATGGAAAAATATGGTATTCCAATTCCGCCAGTACAAGTTCGTTTTGATGAATGCATTGGATGTCAAATATGTGCTCGCGTATGTACAAAGCTTACATGGGATGCTATTCGCATGTTACCAACCGCGGAATTTGAAGAGACTTACAATACCATTGTAGCCGACTAAATTTGTCAAAAAGCTCTAGCCCAAGCTATTATCTTGTATTAGATCAGGGCACATCTTCAACAAAGGCATTTTTATTCGATGAAAACTTAAATATTCCTTTCAAGGATCGTATCAAACATTCGCTTGAGTATCCGGCAGATCATCAAGTGCAATCAGACGCTATAGAAATTGCCCATGCTTGTAAAGAACTTACTATAAAGGCCCTTAATTATTCTCAACAAGTGGGGGGGAATATATCTTCAGCAGGATTAGCGGTCCAGCGTTCTACATTTCTTTTCTGGGATAAAGACACAAAAAAACCTTTGACAGCGGCTATCAGTTGGCAGGACAATCGTGCGCAGAATATTGTTGCAGATATGGTAAATGAATCTGATAGAATATTTAATATTACAGGAACACCTTTTAGTTCACACTTCGGAGGTGCAAAATTTTTACATTTTACGAAAAATGACCCAGTTCTGAAAAAATCAGTCCTTACTCAAAAAGCCTGTTTTGGACCACTAAGCTCATTTCTTACACACCACTTAACGAATACTTTAGTTATCGATTATTCTATTGCATGTAGAACTCAATTGCTTGATTTGAAAAATCTCAAATGGAGTAATGCTCTATGTCAACTCTTCCATTTTCCAAAAAAATCATTACTTCCTCTATGCAACAATGTTCGGTCATTTGGAAAAATGACAATTGATGGTATGACTATTCCTTTAAATGTTGTTATTGGCGATCAACAAGCAGCACTTTTGGGGCAAGGAGGCTGGGGTTCAGGAAGTATTGCACTCAACTTTGGAACCTCAGGATCGGTTTGTGTTAATACAGGTAAAAATCCGGTTATTGTTCCAAATCTATTGACCAGTGTTCTTAATTCAGATCAAGAAAAGAAAATTTTTATGTTGGAGGGCACTATTAATGCGTGTAACTCTCTATTTTACTGGCTAGAAAAAGAATTAAATATTGATCATAAAGACATGGTTTGGCATGAACGGTGTATGGATGAAATCACAAATGGTATTTTAATCCCAGGTTTTACAGGAATAGCAGCACCATATTGGAAAAGTGGGTTAGGTACGGTAAAAATAGGCCTTGAGAATGCTACGAAAAATGAAATCATCCGAGCCGCAATGGAATCAATTGGATTTTTAGTATATGACATCATTAAAAAAATGGATCTAAAAAATGCACTACCTGATATGATCACAGCAAGCGGAGGAGGCGCAAGGGCACCATTGCTACAATTCATCGCAGATATGCTCATGATCGCTGTTGGACATATTTCTTTGAAAGACCGGACTGCTATAGGTGTATTGCAATTACTACACAAGCAGAATACAGGAAACTACTTATCTGTAGGAACGGAATGCAGTGAAATATTCGAGCCAAGAATGAAAAGGAGAACTAGAGAAAAGAAACTAAAGCACTGGAAACAGGCATTATCGCAAGTAGGTATATAATAATCTATAATACTTTCTTCACATGATTATATAAGTGCTTTAATTGCATCGATTAATCTGTCTGCGTCTTTTTCATCATTATAGGCATTAAAGGATAAACGTAATAAATTTCTCCCTTTCCATTCAAATATCGGAATTTCAATATTGTAATCTGACAACAATCTATTTTTGAAAGATAGTGTATCGCTGACTGGTATTTCAATACTCGCCATTTGAGCTAACCATTCCTCTGTGTTTGGGCAGATAGGTTCTGTTTTAATCATCATATACAATTGATCACGTGTTTGTCTGGTAAGGTTTCTACAACTTAATTGTATAAATTCCCAGTTATTATCTTTCTGAAACTTTATGGCCGCAGGAACGGCTAAAAATGCACTTGGATCCCGGGTGCCCTGATATTGATTTTCATTTATAAAATGATTTGGTGATGGATCAACATCCTCCCCCCAGCTCACAATAAGTGGGCTGATAATTTCCTGAAATTCTCTTTTCACATAAAGAAATGTTGATCCTTTTGGTGCACTTAGCCATTTATGGCAAGCGCCCGTATAAATGTCAGGATTGATTGTTTCAATATTCAATTTGATATGGCCTGGGACATGAGCTCCATCTATAATAGTCATTATACCTTCTGTCCTCGCTCTTTTACATATCTCTTGGATGGGAAATATCAAACCCGTTGAACTTGTGATATGACTTAAAAAAATAACCTTTGTTTTTTTTGTTACCCCTTTCCAAAAATTATCAACAAAATCCTTATGGGATGTCATTGGGACTGGGATGTTTTCCTGTACAAAGAAATAACCCTTTTCTTTTGAAAACCATTCCCAAGCTCTGATTAATGCACCATATTCATGATCAGAAGACAGCACTTCAAATCCAGGTTCTAAATTCAAACTGCGAATAACTGTATTAATTGCGGTAGTTGGATTTGAAACGAAAAATAAATCATCCCCCTTACAGCCGACAAAGGTTCCTAGTTCATCCCTAGCTTGCTGAAGGTATTTATAAATATCATGGGCCATAAATTGTACTGGTTGCTTTTCCAATAAGGTCTGCCAACGCTGGTAATCTTCAAACACTGGTTTTGGGCAAGCACCAAATGAACCGTGATTAAAAAATATTACGTCTTTATTTAAAAGATATTCTTCTTTCATTGATTATATAACTCAGTGATGAATTTACAACTCGATTTGTCTTGCGAAGGAAATCACCAGATCGAGATTAATGAGCCAATGATAATAACCCGATTATATTCAAAATAAAATAATTAACGAGGACTGCAGCGCCTTCATAATCCTTGGCTATACGTTGTCCAAGAAAAAGTGCTAAAAAATTCAATGCAGCAATTAGCAATCCAATAGTAAGCAACATATTGTTACCATTTACAAGATTCACAAACGATCCCATTAAAGTACAGGACCCTGCAAATGTTTCAAGGACAGTAACTACACTTAGTAATAAAGGAACTAATCCATGCAATGGTGAATCAGAAAAATGACCACGTAGCCATTCAAGGTTTCCAATACGGTCGCTTATTTTATCAAAACCAGATTGCAGTAGAGCAATTGATAGAAATAAACCGATAAGTGATTGCACTATGTTTAAAAGATTTATTTCAATCTGAAATACTTCTATAATTTTTGATACCTCTACTTTTTTGCAATTAAATGGGTTAATAAATTTCTGATATAGTCACTTAGTTCTTGCAATTTTAAGTGTTCATAATCTGTTGCTAATACCGGGTCACCGAACCTGACGGTAATTATACTAGGCTTAAATCGCCAGTCTGTCTTTGGCTTAGCTCTCCAGGCATCAATCAATGCTACAGGGATAATGGTTGCTTTTGTATTTTTTGCTAAATGGAAAGGTCCTTTCTTAAATGGCCCCATTCTCCCCGTTATTGTTCGTGTACCTTCAGGAGCTATTAACAATGAAGTACCATTCTTGATTACCGATTCAGCATCATCGAGGCTGTGAATTGCGTCCTTTAATTTTTCACGTTTGATAGGAATGGCTTTATAGCGTCTTAATCCTGCCCCATAAACCGGGTATGAATATTGATCTTCTGCGGCAACTCCGGTAAGATAATGACTTGTAGCTGCGACGATCATAAAATGATCAAACATGGATTCATGGTTAAACATATATATATAAGGTTGTTTCTCTTTCTTGGGGATATTGCCCTCAACACGTAATATTTGTCCTGCAGAAAAAAGACAAATTCTACAGAACCACTTCATATATGAGTGCGCTTGCTGCAAGGAAATAAAGGTTGTGAGGATGAAATACCCTCCTACGCCTAACACAAACAGTGACAAAAAAATCGGCCAAAGAATAATTGATACTAATGTTTTATACATTCCAACCATTACTATTAAGTAAATTGAAAAGTTTATGATTTGATTTTGGAAATGGAAAATATTGTATTTCTGAAGGTGTAATCCATCTGTATTCCTTATTCATAATTTTAACAGATTCCTGAGTCTGGCATTGATAGAGTGTTAGCGTTATTTTGAAGTGCGAATAAGCATGTTTAACATAACCTACTTTGTTTTTAATATTAATATCAATGGCCCATTCTTCTTTGATTTTACGCCTTAATGCTCCTATTGGTGTTTCACTAGACACAATTTCCCAACCAGGAAATTCCCATAACCCACCAAGTAGTGCGTTTTCATTCCGCTTGGTAATGAGAAATTTATTTCCCTGACAAATCATACAAGCAACAAACTCTTTATGTGGTATTATCTTTTTTTCCAACCTCGCCGGATAAGACTCTGGGTTAGTCATTTTATTAGCCATACATATCTCATCAATTGGACAAGTACTACATAGTGCATGGTCAACGCCACAAATCTTATTCGCTAAATCCATCAATGCCTGATTTATATCGCCAGGACGTTCTTTATCCATCCATTTGATTAGTGTGTTATAAATACGTTTTTTATTCCGTTTGGTAATATTTTTTATTCTTAATACTCTAGCCATCACTCTTCTTACATTTCCATCAAGAGCTGGATAAGTCTTGTTTAAACCTATTGAGAAAACTGCAGATGCAGTATAATCCCCCACTCCTGGTAACGATCGAAATTTTTGATAGTCTAAAGGAATCTCACCAATAAAATCATTTACGATTATTTTGCAGGCCTTGTGAAAATTTCTACATCTTGAATAATACCCAAGCCCTTCCCATAACTTTAGGAGTTTTTGACCTTCGGCTTCGGCAACTGATTTTATATTCTTATATTTTTCCAGCCACTTTAGATAATAAGGAATTACAGTATCAACCCTAGTTTGTTGTAACATAACCTCTGATAGCCAAATCTTATATAAGTCGTTAGTTTTTCGCCATGGTAAATCCCTGCTATTTGAATCATACCATTGTAAGAGATTAGTTGAAAAATATTTATTATTTGTATTATACAATTTATTGGCTTCGTAAAAGGTTTTTTGATAAAACCCAGTGAAATTCTGTGAGGATTTCCATCACTTCTTCTCTATCTTCCAGTGATATCGAATTGTAGATCTCATATCCAAATTTGTCTATATTCTTGTCAATCTCCTCCTGAAGCACTTCTCCTTTCTTTGTTATTTCAACCATGACGACCCTGCCATCTTTTTTATTTTTATATTTTATTGCCCACCCATTACGAATTAGAACATCAATTAATCTGGTCATAGTGCTATTATCCACACCCATTTGTTTTGAAAGAGAAGACATGTCGACGCCTTCGTCCGAGATCGATGATAAAAGTAATATCTGTGGAAGGGTTAGATCAGGATTACTTACCTGAAAACGGAATAATGATTGAAGGTCAAGGAGTAAGGCCTTGAGCAATTCACCAAATTCCATTGTTGTATAATACAAATATATATTTATTTATCAAACTATAATTTGATAACCTTATCGATAAATATTATATATTGGGCAATATATAAGGTTCAAAAAGACGGCAGGGCAGACAATCTTTCTGTGTGCTCTTTTAATAGGATTAGAATACTATTACGTAAATCATCGGAAATTTTACCACGCCCCATTAAACTCCTGTGGTCCATGGTCAATTTTCCCATGTAATGCCATGATCCTGGCACAAAATCATTATTTCCTTTGTATACTATTATCGGGTCTGGTCCTTTTAATCCTGTCGTTGGCCTTATCATACTGATAGTATTAACAATACCATCGTTTTCAAACCACGTGGAATCAGTTCCTTTACTGTCTGCCCAATAGTCAATTTTCTTACCCATTGCGCGGGCGTTACGCCTAAGTATTAAACCCATATCCTTATTAGGTACATGGTGTCCACTTAAGGTATCAAGGTACGTATTTGATGTAGCAAAAGAAAAATAATAGATATTTTTATTTGCGACAGCTACCGTATTTAACTGCTTTGCTCCTTCGAGGCTCACATCCCATGAAGAGAAATTTTTCGTGCCCCAAGCAGGATGACTTCGAATGCGAGTTAAATAACGATACCATGATTCCTCATCGTTTTTCTTGAAACCCCATTGCTCCAAATCAAAGCTGTAAAACCGGTTATCAATAACTGCTGCTAGCCCAATAAAATCCTGTAAAAAAGGTACGGATTTTGTGAAAATATCTGATAGGGTTGTACCATTATGCGGAGAGGACATTGTTGTAATTGACCTGATCCAATTCTGATGTTTGTGCCCAAGCAGGTCGCTTGATTCTAGAATTGTTTGAGCAGAATCCACGTATATTTGGGTTTCAAGAAGATACTGTAGTCTTCTCGCAGTTTGCCCACCCATACTGTGGCCGATAATGTGGATTGGGTGATCTACATCCCATTCTGGATATAATCCTGGCCACTTTTTACTAACGGGTTTTTGTATGATTCCATATTGCTTTGAATGTCTCTCGCCATAATCTACCTGGCCGCCTTTAATCTGGTAATATGCTTCAACTGCGCGATCCCAGTTAGATGAAATGGGACCAACAGAAACATTATAAACCTCGTAACCAAGTGAATCTAAGTATTCAACATAGCTATAATCTCCACCCCAATAATTGTAACCACCCATTTCTTCTGGTCCCCAGCCTATAAACCCATGGATAAGTACGATAGGATAGTTATTCTTAGCCTCTACAATAGATAAAGGAATAAATAAATAAAAAGTTGCAATAAAAATGCTGCAGCGCATTCTTATAATTAATCCATACTAAATAAAATTACACCCTAATTAGTGTAATATTTGCCAAACATAATCATCATCTCATCGGTACTTAAAAAACCGAATGAAACGTCATAATCGCGCCAGTTATCATAGGTTGCAATTAATCGAAATCCTTCACCTGGATTAATTATCATTGGTGGGTCCAGCTCTAGAACTGGTGGATGTTCCCAATCATAGGATATATAAACGAGCTCGCCATCTCTTTCGCCACCAGCAATTTCTATAGCAAACTCCGTATTTAATTCATGGGCATGACTAAAAAGTTCAAACACATATAATGTCTGATCAAAGTATTCTTCATACACAACAGTATTAACCTGTCCTCTTGGTAAGTATATGCTATTATCTCCAATTTGTAATATGTGTGCTATGTGTTCAACCTCAGATGGATCTACCATATGAACATTAACATATACTTCACCAATTATAGTTGTATCTGAATAGTTAAAATAATGCGGATTATGATCAAAACCGTGCACATTGGAATTGTACAGGGCTACGCCAGGAGGAAGACTATAATCAAGCCTGCGCCACTGGGTTCCTAATCCAAAGACATGGTATTGCATGGTAAGGAATGTGCTAAGTATGTAATTCCCATCTACATCTCTTATTGGACGGATTACTCCTTCGGGAGGTATAAGTGCAGATGGTGTATAATCAGAAAATCCATATAGTATATAATGGTGGCTATTGGGCCGCATCATAAGTTCATAACGGCTGATATAAACTGGACCACTAGTATCTCCAGTTGTCCGCATGAAAAACTCTACTTCACTATTTGGCTGCACTTCAAAAGGTTCAATATGATACTGAATTCCATTTTCAGGGACCGTTAGGGGTTCAAACAAAAAATCTTCATAGCGTAACGTATCATGCAAGATTGTAGAATCAGCAACAACACCTGAATCCGGCGCACCAGCTACTATCCATTGTCGGATAAATTCTAATTGACCATTGGTTAAAAAATCAAGACCTAGTGGCATAATAGCCCCATAAAAAGGATGATCTGCATAGAAATGATCTTTATCAGGTGCATTAATCTTTTCCCATAAATAACTTTTATATAAACTGGGTAATCCTTCGGTTCCAACAAGTTTTAAGCCATCATCTACCGCTATTTGATTGTGAGGAACTCGATTTATCAATTGTGAATAAGCCACATCAGCAGTTAAAATAAGATCCGACTGCTCCGCAAAGGATGTGCCAGCCACATGACATCCTGTACAGCTATGATCTAGTATATCTTGTTGAATGATCTTCCAGGTACTACGACCAGTAAATTCTTGTGCTTCTTCTTCACCGCTTATTGGTAAATCTTTTTCACAACCAGTGAAAAAAAGACCAACAAACAAACAAAGATATAAAAAATTATGTCTAATCACGCTATGGACTCTTAATAAGGTAAACTACATAACATTATAAAAAATATAAAATAAACATTTATTACAATTTTAGTCCGAGCCCAAACGCTATAACAGACCCTCCCGTACCGTAAATATATGTACCAATATCAATAATGTATTGATGAGTGGTAATGGTTATACCCAAACCTGTGTCAGTAAAAATATCCCTTATCAGATTAATCTGGGATAGTTGGTCGATTCGTTGGCTGGAGGTACCAAACCTTATTTGCGTATTGTACGGTAATTCAAATACTCCACCTAAGTGAAAAGTCATCAATTGATTATATAAACCACAATCAATATCCAAAGCCATCTTTAAAGGTAAATAGGCCAACTTCTTGGCCAAAGAAAGATTGAGTATTGCAGGAAAATTGATGTCAGCGCTTGAATAATCTTTTATTGGAATCGCTAGATTTCGAATAGCCAATCCGGCAAGTATATTATATTTTTCCAAATTCAATGAAACGCCTGATGTACCCGTGAGAAGAGTTGAAGAGTATTCTCCCAGATTGCTGAAAAAGAAACCTGTACTTGCCCCCCAATGTAATTTACCTGAAAATAACCGCTTTGCAATACTGATAGTAACCCAACTATCACCTGCCGAAAAATTTGTAGTAGGGCGACCATTATTATCAAATCCCTCCAATATACCATAGCTTATGTGCCGAATTGTACCACCCAATGTGCCATAATTACCTGGTAATACTATCTGTACCATTTGTGAAGAAATATCCGCAGGATATCGAACATGGCCAATAGTTAATAACTGCTCATTACTGAACATCAAAGATGGGTTCAAGCGATCGCTTTCAGCAATATGAAGAGTTGAACCTGAGCCCACCATGGCAAGCGCGTGGGGATGATACCAACTATTAAGCGCATCATAAGAAGTAGCATTAATTCTAACAGCAATCAATAATATTACATTCGTAAAAATCAATACCTTCATAACAACGAAACTGGATTTATATCGATAGTTATTTTTACTCCAGAATTGGTCAAATAATTCCCTTTGGGAAAATTCTTTTTAATATAATTATGAAGTTTTCTTCCATTTGAGTCTACTGTCTTATAGGATTTTAATACGATCTGCATTCGGAATCTGTTCCGTAAACGTTCATAATAACAATCAGCTGGGCCGAGGATTTCCAAACCAGTATAGGGAGTTTTTAAATTATTACGAATTTTATTGGCTACTAATTGCAGCTTATTTTTTCTAATTCCTGAAATCTCTAATTTTGCCATCCAACTGAATGGTGGATAATTAAGGTCATTACGTTCATTTAAAATGATATTATAATATTTTTTCAAATCTAAACTAGAAGCATATTTTATTACTTGATTATCATAATTATAGGTCTGAATAACGACTTCACCCGATTTTTTCCGACGTCCTGCTCGACCAGCAGTTTGGTATATTAACTGAAATAATCGTTCCCCTGATCGAAAGTCAGGCAGAAACAATCCTGTATCAGCATTAATTATTCCTACTAATGTTACATTTTCAAAATCCAATCCTTTTGATATCATCTGGGTCCCGATAAGAATATCCACATCCCCAGAGCCAAAACTGCTAATAGTGCTCGTTAGCGCTGTTGCGGTTCTGGATGTATCCATATCTAAACGGTCAAAGGATGCATTTGAAAATGTTTCTCCAATTATAGTCTCTATCTTTTGTGTACCAGTACCAAACATTCGAATATTTATACTATTACAACTTCTGCAATTAGTCTGTATTCTATCAACACTGTGTCCACAATAATGACATTTCAATGCTGGCCCACTTCGATGATAGGCCATGGGGACATTGCAGTCAGGACATGTTTCCAAAACCCCACAATCACCACAACGTATAATAGGTGAAAATCCGCGACGGTTTTGCATAAGAATTACTTGTTCTTTTTTCTGCAGACGTTCCTCAATTTTATCCAGTAGAAATCCAGATAATATCTGGCCAGTCTTACCAGACTCCTCCTGCTCTTGATCCATATCAACAATGTGAACCTGTGGATACTTAGCACCACCGTACCGTTTTGTTAAACGCAAATACTTAAATTTTGACTGAATATGGTTATAGTAACTCTCAATACTAGGAGTAGCACTAGCCAGTAAAACCGGTATCTTATGTATTTTTCCACGCATAAGTGCTACATCGCGCGCATGGTATCTGGGATTATTGGTATCCTGTTTATATGAATGTTCCTGTTCTTCATCAACTACAACAAGACCGAGGTTTTTTAATGGTGCAAAAATTGCACTACGTGCACCGATCACAACCCTGAATTCTCCTGCACAAATCTTCTTCCATGTCCAGGCGCGGGTAGCATGAGTTAGTTTCGAATGCCACAGCGCCACCGTATCGCCAAATACAGCACGGAAACGACCTGCAATCTGAGGGGTAAGTGCAATTTCTGGTAATAAAATAATAGCGGATCTACCGCTTTCGAGTGTTTGACGAACAATGTCAATATAAATTTCAGTTTTTCCGCTACTAGTGACTCCATGTAATAAAAACGGAATAAATTTTTTACTCTCTAGGCCTTGGCGCAACCTTTCCAAAACAAGTATTTGTTCTTTCGTGAATTTTACTTTTTTATGTATTGGTGAAAAAGTAAATCCAGTAACATCAGGTAATAGATCATACTTATCCCAAGTGATCAAACTCTTATTTAACAACGCCTTACAAACAGATGATGGGTGGGGGGTAATATCTTTAAGAACGCTTAGTTCAACAGGTCCTTTTTTTTGTTGAAGATACCTTAGCACTTTTTCTTGAACTGGAGCATTAGTTAGCGCAATGTCTGGATTCTTTTGAAAAGAAACCATTATTCGACTTGGTGGTTTATACCGCAATGATAATCTTGCAGGTAGCGCTGTCTGCGCAACTTGCCCAAGTGGAGTAAAATAATAATCGCTTACCCATTCCAATAAAATCCATAAATACTTATCTAACACTAATTCATTATCAACTAAAGAATCTATGGAGCGTATTCTTTTTTTATAATCCGTAGTGTCGCTTACGCCTACTACTACACCATATACTGAACGTTTTTGAAATGGTGCTTTGACACGAATGCCTATTTTGATACTATTCCGCAATTTTTCTGGTACTAGATAAGTAAATACCTGGTAACTAGAGATGGGAAATGCAATATCGGCATACATGGTCATTAAAAATAGAGGGGCAATAAAAAGGGTGCAATAAAAAACCCTCAATAATTAATCAAGCAATAAAGCGAGGGTCTATTTACAAATACAGATTACATACTAAGTTTTGATAACATATATTTTGATTTCCGTTGTGAGCCCACCTGAAAGGTTAATAGGTATATGGTAAATACCTAATGCCTTAATAGATTCATCTAAAATTAGCGCACTTCGATCTATAGAAATTCCTTTCTCTTTCAAAGCTTTCTGGATATCTTTTGTCGTTACAGCGCCAAACATTTTTTCCTCATCACCAACTTGCATCTCAAACGTTAATTCAATTTTACTTATTTTGTTTGCCAAAGACTTATTTGTTTTTTCAAGTCGCTTGAAATTTATTTCTATATTGCGTTTCTTTTCTTCGGCTACGGCTCGGTTCCGTTTAGACGACCGCAGCGCAAACCCTCTTGGAAAAAGATAATTCCGAGCATAACCAGGTTTTACTTTCACAATATCACCTGCTGTGCCCAAGGCTTGAACATCTTGAAGTAAAATTACATCCATAATATTAACCCCTCAGTTTGATCACACATAATTAATCGCTTGCTACATTGGCGTATGGCATTAATGCAATGTTACGCGCACGCTTAATTGCTCGGACAAGTTTACGATGCATCTTCGAACTGGTACCGGTTACCCTGCGAGGCATTATTTTACCATGCTCGGTAATAAACCGGCGTAGAAGTTTTACATCTTTATAGTCGATTTCTGTGATGTTATTTTCTTTGAAATAACAATATTTCCTTTTACTAACAAATGCCATGATATTTCCTTACTCTAGATTATCTGAATTACTCTTGAACGGTATCAGTATTCACCGATTCAGCTATTGGTTCTGCGCTTTCATCATTTGCTGAACTATCTTCGCTTGTTTTATCAATTTTACCCTCATCTTCAATTGATTGCTTTAATTTATTTTCGTCATCTATCGGAATTGGTTTTTCATAAACTGTTTCTATTGGACGCGATTTTAATCTAATAGTCTGAGCTCTTAGAACGGATGCATTCAATTTCATGTATGATTCAAAACCAGCAATACCAGAACCCTCTTCAGTTTCAAAATTCAGTAAAACAAAAGTGCCGTATTTTTGATTATCAATTTTATAGGCTAATCGTTTCTTACCCCAAATATTTTGACTAATTACTTTACTGAATTTCCCAACATTCTTTTCTACATCTTTTATAATGGTGTCTAGACGGCTTTGTTCAAAGTTTGGATTAACTATATATAGTGTTTCAAAATATTTCATTTTTTCTTCTCCTAGGCAATCAATGGTGCTATTACAAGTGATACTACAGACATTAGCTTAATTAAGATATTTAAAGATGGGCCAGAGGTATCCTTAAATGGGTCTCCTACTGTATCTCCAACTACTGCAGCTTTGTGAACGTCAGAACCTTTTCCAAAGACTTCACCAGCTACTTCCACACCTTCTTCAACCATTTTTTTCGCATTATCCCAGGCGCCCCCAGCATTTGACTGAAATATAGCCATTAATACACCAGACACCGTCACTCCTGCAAGTAATCCTCCTAATATTTCTGGTCCAAAAAGGAAACCAACACCAACTGGGGTTAGTACGGCTAAAAGCCCAGGAATTATCATTTCTTTTATTGCAGATTGCGTTGAAATGGATACACACTTACTATATTCAGCTTTCCCATCAGCTGCATTAAAAACAGCTCTATCTTCATCGGACCATTCATCGGCATCACCATATTTATTCATAACAGCCAGTGCTGCCGATAATTCTGGTATATCATTAAACTGTCTACGCACTTCTTCAATCATCGCCATAGCTGCCCTACCAACTGCACCCATTGCCATTGAAGAAAAAAGAAAAGGCAACATACTACCAACGAATAACCCAGCCATAACCATGGGATTGGATATATCAATAGTTTTAATTCCAGTCTGAACCATAAATGCAGCAAATAAAGCCAATGCCGTTAGAGCAGCAGAACCTATAGCAAAACCTTTGCCAATTGCCGCAGTTGTATTTCCTACCGCATCTAATTTATCAGTTCTTTCACGTACTTCACTCGGCAAATCTGCCATTTCTGCGATACCTCCAGCATTATCTGATATCGGTCCATAAGCATCTACAGCTAATTGAATTCCAGTATTCGCAAGCATGCCCAGTGCTGCCATAGCTATACCATATAAGCCTGCAAATTGGTATGCGCCTATAATACTAGAAGCAATTATTAATATAGGGATTGCAGTTGATTGCATCCCTATCCCCAAACCAGCAATAATATTAGTTGCAGGTCCGGTTAGAGATTGCTTAACAATTGAATTGGTAGGACTAGTATGTGTCCCTGTATAATGCTCTGTGATAACCCCAATGCCAAGACCGGCAAATAGGCCAATTATGGTAGAAATAAATACGCCTGTATTAGTGTAGGATAAGCCATTAAGGGTAAAATTCATCGGTAAAATATTTTGAATTAAAAAGTAGATTACTCCAATCAAAATAAAAGAAGAAATAAATTCGCCCTTATTTAATGCCTTTTGAGGATTTCCGCCTTCCTTGACCACAACAAGGAAAGTGCCCACAATAGACATTATAATTCCAGAAGCGGCAATTAATAATGGTAAAATAACAAAACTAATATCAAAGCCACCCATTACAACTATACTTGCACCCAGAACCATTGATCCAATTATGGATCCTACATATGACTCAAATAAATCAGCACCCATTCCAGCAACGTCACCAACATTATCACCAACATTATCTGCAATAGTTGCTGGATTTAAGGGATGATCTTCAGGAATTCCAGCTTCTATTTTTCCAACCAGATCAGCGCCAACATCAGCTGCCTTAGTGTAAATACCGCCGCCAACACGAGCAAATAATGCAATTGATGAAGCCCCTAAGGAAAAACCAGAAATAACCGTTATAACCTTATTATAGTCATTGGCAAATATATTTTGATAAATAATAAATAAAGATCCCAATCCTATTAATCCAAGACCAACAACACTTAGGCCCATTACAGAACCACCAGTGAAAGCTACATTCAATGCAGCGGCAAGGCTGCTCCGGGCAGCATGAGTTGTACGATTATTTGCCCTTGTAGCTACTCTCATACCAAGAAACCCGGCTAATCCAGAAGCAAATGCACCTACTATAAATGATAAAGAAATCAATGCACTAGAATCTGTTCTTCCTGCATTTGTAATTCCTAGTAAGAGCGCTACCACAACTACAAATATTCCTAATATTTTATATTCAGCTTTCAAAAATG
>CAYYXU010000005.1:0-36024 GCA_964475645.1 uncultured bacterium
TCTTCAAAAATTCAAACTTAGCCGGGGCATACATTAGGGCCCAGGAAGGAGCTATATCACCTGGTTTCAAAGTTAAATCTGGTATACTGTCTGTATCAGGAACAACAGCAACTTCTGATTCATCCTCTACTACTGGCTTCACTTCATCCTGAACTGCTGCTGTATCCTCATCTTGAGCAATAATAGGCATCAAGATCACTGTCACCATAAGTAACAGCACGTATATTGGTTTCACCATTAAAATTCTATGAGTCATCAATTTCTCCATTAGTTTATTAATCAAGTACTATCAAAACCCTACAATCTTTAAGTATACCGTAAGAACTATTGGCAGACCTAATTCTCATTATATCTGAGTTACCAATAACAACATCCACATTGTTGGTGCCTGCAGCGGCCACGCCCTTTACAACCAATGGGTTGCCTTTTACACGATCATCTTCTTTGCCAGCATCTAACCCCCGGGCATATCCGGCTACGCCATTTTTTATGGCATATTCTCTTGTATAATTACTCGGGCCATAGATAATACCACCATTCTGATCAAGAATCTGGGGTGACATTGCTGGGCGAATACCAAGACCAGTACAATCAATGATCAAACCGGTAACAGAACTAGTTGTAGTTCCTTCAGCAGTTTCATCTGCAGGTGCGCCGGCAGCAGCCGGTGCAAAGGGATCAAGAAAACCGGCGACCGGAATTACTACTTCAGAGATGCCCGACATCGGGACTTCATAGGCAACTTCAATAGATGTGTCACTTAAATATTTTGGGTCTCCAACCTGATAGGCGCCGCGAATTAACCCTTGTACCTGGGTTTTGATTACGTCATCAAACATGGCCCCACTCATAGTGGTCTCACTGGTCAGGGTTACGCCATTAACAATCTCGATCAACTGGCGCATGGCATCCTGCTTAGCTATCCGCAGTGCTGCCCGACGGGCCTGCCCAGCGTTTATGACATTCTGTGGGATATAGCCAATTCCGGTAGCCTTTACTTTACGGCCATTATAATCGATGGATCCGCGATCGAATGTATCACCGACAAAAGAATCTTGGGCAAAAACAATACTTATTAATAATAATCCTGTGAATATACGCTTCATGATCCCACTCCTATTTATTGAACAATTTCAGCTGTAATACGGTTACCGGACATACCAGTGACCTTAAAATTTAATCCGTCTGGGGTAGTTTGGCTTAACCCCATGGCTAAATCCTGAGCCTTACCCTCATATTCAACTTCATACTCAGCTACGCCATCGTTAAGACTTTTTGAATAAGCATTACGAATACCGGAAACAGTCTGGGCCTGTAAGAATGACTGGAACATCATATAAGAACCAAAATCAGCGTTTTTCAAGATAATGAATACTTTGATAAAATTGGATTGTTGGGTACTCCATTTTTGAATCAGCTGACGAATAATATCCGTCCCCAGTTTATCAGCGGCATCATTCACTGCATTTACTCCTGCAGTTGATGGAGAAATATGGGGTTTCTTACCGTGAGCACTGGGAACAACTGCCAAAATTTCCCCGGTGTCAGCCCGAACAATTTTTCCATTCAAGTCTGCTTGCCCGGAAGTCATACCGTAGAACACGCCCCCTGATGAAATCTTGGCTGTACCGATAACAATAACTTCGGCACCCAGCATAGCGGCAACTTTGGCCGCTGCAGCAACATTGCCGCTTAAAGCCTGTTCATAATCCGGTTCCCCTTTTAGGGCTTGTACTAATTGTCGATCAACAACATCAAACCCTTTATCATAAAACATGCTCAACAGTTTCGTCTCAGCAAAATCTGTTGGAGTATTATCGATCAAATTGGTTTCCCGTAGCAGAAAAATAATTCTAGGTCGATTCATAGAATTCAACAGTGTCTGCATCGCAGCTTCATCCTGCATCACCTGATCCAGAATCTGGGTAACTTCTGCAGAAATAGTTATTTCCCAATTGCCATCAGGATCCTTTTTCTCATTGACAATGTTAAACTTCTTCACGAATCCCTGGGCCTTGGAATAAATATTATCACTTAGAGAAGTAGCGGTTACCACCGTTTCAGAGCTGATATAGGCACCCAGCCCATTTTCTACCGCGTCCCGTTTTGCCTGCTCAATAGCAGCATCTTTGGTCAGGCCATAGCCTACACCCTTGGCAGTCTGCGCCTGGGGCAGCAACAATGTCACCTGCATCAAGCACGCAAAAATAATTCTAAATATATTTTTCATTCGTATAAATCCCACCTGTTTTCCTCGTAAAGAATACAAATCTATACAGGATTCACCAATATTCTAAATTATTTATATATAAGCCATTAACCAAATAATAAAAATGGGGGATTTGTGATATAAATCAACTATATGTATTCAACCCATTTATTTTATATATATTTCAGCCTATATTCACCCTGTAGAAAGAAAGGTAAGGATTTATTATGAAACGTAACCATTTTATTTTTTATGCATTAACGACATTACTTTTCCTCGGAGGATGCGCCACCAAACCACAAAGTGACGTTGATACCCCTGAATACCATTTCCGCGCCGGCATGCGGGCAGTTGATTCCGGAAATTATGATGCTGCGCTAAATTCATTTCAGCGGGCGTTGGACCTTGATAAAAAATTCGTAGCTGCATATGGTGGACTGGGACTGGCCAACGCACACCTAGGTAATATCAAAGCAGCAAAAAAAAATATTGACAAGGCAGAAAGTAAAGGCGGTAAAGATCCAGACGTACTAGCCATATGCGCCCGTACCTGGATTGTCATGCGGAAGGATGTTAAAAAGTGGTTCAAAAAAGCAACCAAGATTTTGGATAAAGCATTAAAGCGGGATAAAAAACACGAAGGATCATTATTTTACTACGGTCTAGCCCATCTTTATAACTATGATTTCAGTGATGCAGAATCCTATTTTCGCCGTGTTGTTGAAATGAAAGGCGAATATGCCGGAAAGGCAGATAACCAATGGAAAAGATCACAAAAAATCGTAAGAGCTATGCCGGGGACAGAAGCTGGCAAAAAGATCGCTTTGCAGGAACAGATCAACCGTGCGGATCTTGCTGTCATATTTGCAGAAGAATTAAAGATCAGTGAACTGATTTCACGCTTACCGGATCAGAGCGGTGGTTTCCAAACACCAGGACAAATGGGTGCTTCGAAAGGTTCCCGTACTCCAACAGACGCCAGCGGGCACTGGGCTTCAACCTGGATTAATGAAGTAATTGAACACGGTATTCTGGAAGTTGGCCCGGGTGGCCGTTTTTACCCTGAAGAAACCATTACCAGGGCAGAATATGCAATGTCCGTGCAGAGACTGTTGGTGGTAGCCACAAGAGATAATAGCCTGGAAGTTCGTTATTTTGGTGAAAATCCATCCCGGTTTAGCGATGTGTCCAGTAGCCATCCCGCCTATAATGCGATGGCGCTTTGTAGCGAGCGCGGTATAATGCAGTCCGATGTAATGACTGGAAAATTCAACGCCGCAGGGCATGTGGATGGTGCCGACGCACTTCTCATAATCCGCACCTTGCAGAACTCACTACGGATGAGTTTCTAAAACAACACTATTTCATTAGTAAAAGGGGCGCCAAATGGTGCCCTTTTTTATTCGATTTATATTGATAACTTAATAAAAATTATCACCGGATTGCTTTGTGCACAGTTTGTTCCGAAACTCTACCATGACCAAAACATCAATAATGAAACGTAAAAAATTTATATTAATTCTATTCATTGGCTTAGTATTCCCCAGTTGTGTGGAACACCTGGTTACTATACGTGTGTTGCCTGACGGAAGATATACCATGAAATTTGTCACCAAAGGAGATTCCACCGATGTATTTAACGATGATTTTCCACATCCTTTTGGAAGTACTTGGACAACCCATATCGATGCGGAAACAAAAGATGAGGAAACCACCTGGATGATGGAAACGTCCGGCATGCTTTCCGGGCCCACTGCTTTCTCTGCAGGTGAAAGCTCACCCGTGCAACTTGCCCATCCAATAGATGTGAAACGCATTACCGGATGGATCGGTACGCGGTATTCAGTCATTCAATTTTTCAAAGGAAGGGAAGTGTTTCGCAAATATCCGAAATTCGGAGATAGTCTGGGTAATTCGGAAGGTGATTCTACAGAATGGGTCGGGGAAGCATTATACTATATTGGAACAGCCGCGATAAATGATTTACAAGAAGATTCAACAACCATGCTGGAAAATATACTTGCCGAAAGAATTGATAATTATATCCGGGGTTATGTAGATCGAAAAAACTTTACTGAATTATATTCGATCGGAGATGAAGCCAGCTTGTTTGTAGATGATGTGCTGCAGCCTTTCTTAGAACAGTTACCAGAAAATTATCCAGTTGCATATCAAGATGCTGTGAATCGTTACTCAAAAGAAATGCATATAACAGGGCAATTACGGGACGATCAGTTCAAATTCCAGATCTTTCTACCTGGCATGGTTATATCTACAAACGCCGATTCGATAGCTGGTGATACGCTGCTTTGGACCTTTGGGTTGAAAGATTTCCTGAATGATGATTACATACTTGAGGCTCAGTCAATAGTGTATTCAAAAAAACGTATTCAATTATTAATAATTGCAGTCACGCTCTTAGTCTTAATCATTGCTATAATCTTAATTAAATTCAAGCGATGAAATTCCAAAGATTACTTATTATCCTTATCCTGGCACCGCTTCTGTTTGCAGCAAAACCAAAGTTCAGTGATAATCAAATTCTTGCCATGACTCCTCATTATTTTGATCGCAACCATACTTCTCCTGAATTATTGGGGGTTAATATATATAAAACCAGGCAAGGACGGGTTTATCAGGTTGATATTCAAGTGGACAGAAACAGAGTAAATGAAGATTTGGGTTTTGCCTACTCCGCTTTAACTAATATGGGACAATACGCTAAAAAACCTATTAAACAGCTTATTGTTGTTATGCATAGTGATAATCAACGCAACCCGCCTCAGGTATGTGTCGGCAAAGCAAAGTGTAGTATCGATTTCTGGGTTCATCAAAAAGGAGAATATCAAAACTGGTATAAGAATTGTATCCATTTTAAAGAATTGTAATGCCAATGGGTAAACGCACATGTTGCAGTGCATATCATAATTCAGGAATTAATTTATCATTATTATTTATTTTCTTAAATACTGCCTGGCTGCCGGCAGCTGATCCTGACTCAACGCTGGACATATCCGCTTCGTATTTACAGACGATACCGTTATTGCTGCACCTACCGCCCAAGAATATTTTTGATGACCGACTAACAAAATTGCAGTTATACGTTGATATCCCTGAAGACAGCATAGAATCGGTGAGTATCTTTTATAGAACAAATACAATGGAAAATATGCAGGAAATAACATTGGCCAAGGAAAAGGGACCTTATTCTTTCAATTTTGATCCTGGTATTCAAGGTGGGGATTCAGTTGCCTATTTCTTCACGGTTGCCGTTAAAGATCAATCCATACACGCCACACCGTTGGATATAAATGGCAAAATCAAACCGTATAATAGACCATTGGTTGATCCGATAAAGTACTATGAAGAAAGATTAAAATCGTTGAAATGGTAGCTATTACAAAAAAAATCAAATCACTTAGGCAACAGATAAATGATCATAACTACCGCTACTATGTACTGGATGATCCTGTAATCTCTGATGGTGAATACGACCAGCTTTTCCGAGCATTAGAAGAATGCGAGGAACAACATCCGGAACTGATTGTTCCGGAATCGCCAACACAGCGTATAGGCGCTGAGCCATTGGAAGCTTTTGGTACTGTTACACATCGCATGCCAATGATGTCTTTAACGAATGCCATGTCGGATGATGAATTAATCGCATTTGATAAACGGCTAAAAAATGTCTTAGATGATATGACAGATATTGAATATGTCACAGAACCAAAACTGGACGGCTTAGCAGTAGAGCTTATTTATGAGAATGGAAAATTCGTTAATGGATCTACTCGTGGCGATGGAACTAGCGGTGAAAACATTACGGCAAACTTAAAAACCATTAAAGCTATACCCCTTACTCTTCGACATGATAAGCGATCCATTCCTAGATTACTGGAAGTTAGAGGTGAAGTATTCATTCGCAAGTCAGACTTTAAATCCTTGAATGCACAGCGTGAAAAATCGGGCGAGCCACCATTTGCTAATCCTCGTAACGCAGCAGCGGGAAGTTTACGACAGCTCGATCCAAGAATTACAGCAACGCGGTCATTGTCTATTTATTGTTATCAGGCTGGATCAATAATTGGGGCAGAATTCAACACCCACTGGGATTTTTTACAATCAATAAAGAACTGGGGATTGCCAGTAAACCATGAAGTACAGATCGCTACAGGAATTAAACAAGCGATTGCCTACCATCAGCAACTTGAAGCGCGGCGCGAGGATTTGACTTACGAAACTGATGGTTCAGTCATAAAAGTCAACTCATTATCGTTACGGGATGAAGTTGGTGCGCGTAGCAGAACACCACGCTGGGCAATTGCTGGTAAGTTCAAACCACAGCAAGCTACAACAGTAATTCATAATATTGTTGCCTCTGTTGGACGTACTGGCGCAGTGACACCAGTAGCAAAGCTCGAAGCAGTGGAAGTAAGCGGCGTAACGGTCACTAACGCTACGTTGCATAATCAGGATGAGATTGATCGGAAAGACGTACGTATTGGAGATACCGTGATAGTGGAGCGTTCCGGCGACGTAATACCTAAGGTTATAAAAGTTATCAGTGCGAAACGGCCTGCCGGTACAAAACCATATCATTTACCCACTAGCTGCCCAGTGTGTGATCATGAATTATTTAGATCAGAGGATGAAGTGGTATATCGTTGCCATAATCATTCCTGCTCGGCGCAGATTAAAGGACATCTACAACATTTTGTATCTAAAAATGCTATGGACATTGATGGAGTGGGTGAACAACTGATAGTGCAGCTGGTGGACCGTGGCTTGATCAATACAGTCGACGATCTTTTCCGTTTGGATCAACCCACGCTAGCTAGCTTGGAACGCATGGGCGAAAAATCGGCAACCAATGCCCTAACATCAATTGCCAGCGCTAAAGCGACAACCTTTGCCCGTTTTGTTTTTGCTCTTGGCATCAGGCATGTAGGCGAACATACAGCGAAAATACTTGAGCAAGCTTTCCATGCAGATATTGGAACTTTCCGCGAAGCGTCCTTTGACATTCTGGAATCCATAGATGGGATAGGTCCAATAGTTGCTGAATCAATCATACGCTTTTGGCAGGATGAAGCTAATAAAGAAATAGTAACGGCATGTTTTGAAATGGGGATAACGATTCAAGGTCTTCCAGAAATGCTATCGCAAACCCTGGCTAATAAAACATTTGTTTTTACTGGATCATTGGAAATTTTTACTAGGAAAATGGCTCAGGAACTGGTGGAAAGTCACGGCGCACGGGCTAGTAGTTCAGTAAGTAAAAATACTGATTATGTAGTTGCTGGTGAGGGTGCTGGATCAAAACTTGCCAAAGCAAGAGAGTTAGGTGTCAAAATACTAACAGAACAGGAATTTGAACACTTACTTAATGAGAAAGCACAGTAATTTGATTTAATTGTATTGTTACTATTGGAAACGAATGGGTATACCATAAATTTGAACCAAGAGTTTCCATTTGAAAAATAAAAAAGGAACATTGTCATGATGAAAATTGAAGCAATTGTTGGCGATGTAGTACTATTAGTATTACAGGACACAGAAACATTGAAAGAACTAGGGATACAAAAAAATAAGATTTACGCTCGCGTAGCAGGTTATGATGAGAATGGTATCTGGATCGAACACCCAAATTTCCAAATACCACGTATGGAAAATCCTGATGATAAAAATTCCAAAATCACTACCGAATCTGTTACTGCATCGGTTCTGATCGCATGGCCATATGTATCTTCAATCGTACATTTTCCTGGGGTTGAAGGATTTGATTTTCCCGATCCTTTTGATCAGCATATCGGCTTCGATATCGAAAATTGAAAACTCCAGCTGTCGAAATACGAGGGCTAAAAAAATCCTTCGAGGATGTACAAGCCCTCGATGGCATTGATCTAACTATAAATCAGGGTCAATTTTTCGGATTACTGGGTCCGAATGGAGCGGGTAAAACAACTATCATCAATATACTCACTGGTCTTGTTATCAGACAGGAAGGGTCAACAAAAATATTTGGTCAAGATACCATTAAAGATTATCGTTTCACACGCGCTAAAATAGGCATAGCTGCGCAGGAATTATCAATTGACTGGTTTTTCCCAATAGAGAAATTGCTCATGTTTCACGCTGGGTATTATGGCATTTCAAAAATTTTAGCCCAGGAAAGGGTGGCGGATATTATAGACCGACTAGGTCTCAAAGAAAAACGAAATACCCGTTTGCGGCAGTTATCAGGCGGTATGAAACGTCGCTATCAGTTAGCTAAAGCTCTAGTCCACGATCCAGACATTATTATTCTAGATGAACCAACTGCCGGTGTAGATGTACAGTTACGGCATGAACTTTGGGATTACTTGCGGCTGCTACACGAAGAAGGCAAAACAATTCTGCTTACCACTCATTATATAGAAGAAGCTGAATTACTTTGTGAACATGTAGCAATTATCAATAAGGGGAAAATAATTAAAGAAGGATCACCAAAAGATCTAACCCTGCAATTGGGACAAGCTGGTATTACCATTTATTTGAGCGGGTGGCAAAAGAAAAACGACCATTTGCTAGGGGATTTTACCTTTACCCATGAAAATGGACGGTTGCATTTCAGCGTTACCGATTCGGAACAAGATATGGCCACTATAATAGGTATTCTTACAAAGGAAGGCTGCCATATTCAAAGTATAAAAACAGAAAAATCATCTTTGGAAGACGTTTTTCTTAATCTCACTGGGGAAGGAATAAATTGATGGCTGGTACCAACTGGATAGGTTTTTGGACCTTGATAAGAAGGGAAGTAGGTAGGTTTTTCTCGGTTTATCGTCAGACTGTACTACCCGGATTGATATCTTCTGGCCTATATATTCTTGTGTTCGGTTTTACGCTGGAGCGACGTATAGAAGAGATTAATGGTGTCCCTTATACTCTTTTTATTTTACCGGGATTACTTATGATGAATACACTCACAAATGCTACAGCCAATACCTCTTCTTCCATGCTGCAGATGAAACTTTTACAACAATTACCAGATATCTTAACTGCACCTTTATCGGCCATGGAAATATCATTGGCTTATATAATCGGCGGTACAGTACGGGGCACTGTTAATGGTATTCTGGTAATGCTTTTGGGTATGATACTAATTGATATGCCTGTCCAACAACCTGCGGCAACAATCGGTTTTATTGTCATGGTATCCTGGTCCTTCGCCAGTATGGGGCTAGTCTTGGGTCAATTATCCGATTCTTGGGATCAATTGGCTATGATGCAGAACTTTTTCTTGACGCCACTAAGTTTTCTAGGCGGTATTTTTTATTCAGTTAATATGCTCCCAGATTGGGCTCAAACCTTGAGCTTTTTCAATCCCATTTACTATATGATCAATGGTATACGTTTCACCATACTTGGTGTCGCTGATACACCGCCTATGACTAGTTTTACTATGGCTTTGATTATGACTATATTTTTCACTGTGTCAGCCATAATGCTGATGCATAGCGGCAGGAAAATTAAGCAATAATTCATGCGCCGATCTCTTAGTATACAATTTATCGCTACTATTACTTCTTTTGTTATGGGTCAAGATTCAAGTACAGATTCAGCCAAATGGAAACATTATGTGCGAGGAGGAAGTGTACAAGTGACTAATGATACCGGTCTATCAGGATATTATCGAATAAATAGATCAAGCAGGTATTCTTTTGGCGATCTCCGTTTATATTTATACGGACTAGAGAAAAATTCATACGTTTTTATACGTTATAAATCCAGCTCGAAATATAGAAGGTGGCCACGATTTTACAGGTTTAGCACGATTGCTTACCAAAAAAATACACAAGCTGGTGTTACACTGCGATACCATTTTAATCAAGGTCTAGGCCTATTTTTACTACCCTATACCAAAGGGCATTTAATTTCAGAAATTGCCCATGCTTATGATATGTCGGACTACCTAAATGACAATCGGAGAACATCCTATGCTCGAGGTGGACTTTACTGGGATCACGATACAAAATGGGTAAGTACAAAATTAGAGGTTGAATATTTCCACCAGATCAGTGAAGAAGTAGTTGAAAACCTTTCCCGAACACAGGCAATGGCAGAAATCATAATGCCTATAACTAAGGGTTTTTCAGCTACAATTATTTTTGAAATTGAATCATATACGGATAAGGATATTGCTGTTGCAATAAACCAAGGAAGTATGTCATTTTCACTGGGTTGGAAGGGAACAATACCGTGGACATGGTAACCCTTGTAAATCTTTATCTATTAATCTGCTAGCATATCCTTAACTACGTCTAAATCTCCATCAATTTCCGCGTACGGTTCCAAGCCCAATATATGTACCAAAAGAGGATAAATATGAATGTTTTCAAATACTTCTCTTGAATACCCTGATTTAAACGCAGGTCCATCTGCGACAAATATAGCCTGCATACTGGTTAATTTATTATCGTATCCATGGGTACCTTTTGGCATTCCCGGCCCATGCCCCATGGGCATCAATGTCCATCCTTCTTCTGCAATTATCAGAACTTCTGGAATACGTTCATGATCACGATAGTGCCAACGCTCTGGAATATCACGTTTCCAGTAAACATGCGCATTAGGTAGTTGTTTGAGATCATTGTAAACAGATGTTAGTCTTTTGCTGGATTCTGAGGATAAGAAAACAGTTGGGCCTGCCCCAGTTGTTTTCACATCTCTAAGATCTGTATATGCAGATAGATCAATTGTCTGTTCTGGATGTACTTCAGTCATACCATGGTCACTTACGACCAGTACATTTAATTTATCGGCTATAGACAGCTTTCCTGCCTTTTCCATAATGGTACCAATAATACCATCCATTCTTTGAATTTGATCCACGGTTTCTACGCTGCTAGGGCCGTACTCATGTCCCGTCCCGTCCGGTTCGTGAAAATACAACAAAATTAGACGAGGTCGATGTGAGATTGGTAACGAAAACCATGTCATTACTGAATCAATACGATCATCAAAGGGTACTTTCTGGTCATATCGTTTCCATATAGATGGATGGACGCCTGCTATAGCTGCTTCTGTGCCTACCCAAAAATAGCTTGCAGTCTTCACACCCTGTCTTTCAGCGGTTACCCAAATAGGTTCACCGCCATAAAAGTCCCCATTTTCTACAGATTTCCTGTCACGCATCGAATAATGCTTATCTAAATCTGAAGCAAAAAATGAATTTGCAATCAGACCGTGGCTTTCTGCATACATACCCGTCGCTATACTGTAATGATTTGGAAATGTCTTCGAAATGAATACTGGGATTAGTCCTTTGGACCGGACACCATTTTTGACCATATTGTCGAAATTTGGTGTATCAGTTATGTCTAAATAATCGGCTCTGAACCCATCCATAGATATCAATAAGACATATTTATCATTTTCTGCAAATATCGAGGCAGAGACACTAATGATTATAATATAAATGGATATTTTTAACATATCTTGCTGATTGTATAATTGGGCAGTGAAATTGATCTCTTTTTAAAGTTCAATCAAGGTGTTTTATGTCAGATAGGACAAAAACTATGGTTGCGAACCAACTCCGTAAACGTGGAATTAATAATACTGCCGTTCTGGATGCAATGTCCAGAGTCCCGAGACATCGATTTGTAAGCAAAATATACCGTTCTATGGCTTACACAGATAACCCTTTACCTATTGGAAATGGACAGACAATAAGTCAGCCGTATATTGTTGCTCTTATGACTCAATTATTACGAGTGAACATAAAACACAAAGTATTAGAGATCGGAACAGGATGTGGGTATCAAACAGCAATTTTGAGTATTCTCTCAAAAAAGGTTATAACACTTGAAGTTTTGAATGGTCTTTCAAAAGCGTCTAAAAAACGTTTAGTGAACCTTGGATACAAAAATATCACTTTTCATTGTGCAGATGGAAAACGTGGCTGGGAAAAAGAAGCGCCCTTTGACCGTATTTTAGTAAGTGCAGCACCTAAAAATGTTCCAGAATTATTGATAGAACAATTAGCTCCTGAGGGTTATATGGTTGTCCCAGTAGGTTCATCATATGAACAATTCATCAACATCATTACCAAAGATAAAAACCATCAAGTTAAAATAAAGAAATCTACTCCAGTTCGTTTCGTACCATTGGTGTGAATATTATGTGTGTATATTATGTGTATTTATATTGGATAAATATAAACACATGTTGACGGTGCATATGGTATTATGTGTATTTTAAGTATATACAATATGTAATATTATAAACTATTTGTTCATATTATATTTACAATAAATAACTACTTTAAAATGGGTTTACCAGGGTCATTCGCAGATAATTATATGGAATATTCCCATCCCTCCATCGATTGAAATCTTGTGCGGATCCATAAGAAAGAACAAAAAAACCAATATTTAACCGAACTTCGTACCCACCTGTAAATATCCAGTCATCAAATTGTTCACCCGAATACCATGAATTTCCAAAATCTATAAAATTTGCCAAACTGATCTTTTCATTCCCTAGTCTTGATTCCAATGTCCCAAATACAAGTCTATCACCAAGTCGCCAATCGTTCCACCCGCGCAAATGGACGACCTCATCCGTTCCTAATATATTATTGCCAGCAATATAAATTGGAGCATCATTCGTAATTGCTGGCATATCTTGAGGTGGCGGATTATCTCCAAACATCAATAATGATTTCACTCTACCAAATATCACAAATGGAAATACTTCATGAAATTTATAATTAAAAAACCCGTCTGCTGTGATTAAAGAATAATCGAAATCTCCGTAGATACTTGAATTAGCTAATTCTAACGAAAGCATAAAACCTTGACCTTGTGCTGGTATTATAGAGTTATTTTTATGGTACCTTCTATTAAGCCACATGTGAGATACGCTAAATAATCCCTCACCTCCGGAAAGAGGCATGGGCAAGTACTTCGTAGAATCTATATATATATACTCTTCACCATTATCATCTATGCCTTTTATTAAATTTGCATTCCGATCGGTTAACGTTATGGCGCCACTAAAAAAATGATTATTTGAAAAGTTTTCACCAAAATTGTATGGCATTTGAAACCAAAATCCAAAACTGCTATTTTCTTCCAGCAGCCCCCAATTTGCATTATCATATGGTTTGAACTTAATATCCATATTAACTGATAAATTGATCCCCCATAGTGGCCCACCCATAGCATTGGCATACTGTAGAAACAAATAATTAGTCCCATTTTCACTAAAATCTGCAATTCCTATCCCGGTGTATAAATGGCGCGTCATCGCGTCTGACCATTGTGTTAAGCCAAAAATCCCTGTCCCTGCTGGGAAGATAAGAGATACTTGATGCTTAAAGACAGATAAGGGTTTATAAGTGTATGTATCCACAACATCAATTTCTCTTTGCGGATCAATATTTATTAATGGTATAGCAGGGCCGGCACTGCGCCAGTCTGAGTAATGGCTGCGGATAGCAAGTGGTTGAGTGGTAACACTACGATGTGGATTTATACTTACGATGCGAACAGTATCCACATCGGGTAGAGTAGTTGCCAAAATAGAACTATCCACTGGTGACCATTGGGCGACCCAAACTGCATCACCCACATCAGATACTTGTTTACTTTCTCCACTGATAACGTTAACTGTATGAATGTTTGGTGTGGAACTGGCATGGGAAGTATAGGACACAAAATCATCACCAGGATGCCATACCGGATCATAATCCGCTGCGGGATCATCCGTTATCCGTCTGACATTACCGCTTTCTAGATCTATGATAAATAAATCCAGGTTTGCTTCCTTATCTGCCATGGCAAAAACAATAGAATTGCCATCATGACTATAATGGGGATTTAGAATCTGAGTATCATACACATAGTTCGTAATCTGTATTTTATCAGATCCATCGATTCCCATGGTGTAAAGATTTGATACACTATTTTTATGAGCAACATAAACGATCTGCGTTCCATCAGGCGACCAATCGGGGTAGGTTGCTCGTTCAGAGTGAGTAAGCCATGAAGTCGAATTTTCGTCAAGATCATAGACTTTTATATCATTGACTATGGATTGATTTTCACCAAAATGGTATTTTGCGTACACTAGTTTGCGACCATCAGGCGACCAATTCAAATACTTGTGAAAAGAACCAAAATCCACTTCTTCTTTATCCCAGATAACAATGGGCTTAGGCTTTCTTTCTTGTTCACTGTCATCTTCTTTATCCTTACCAAATAATCTCGCAAAGAAACCCGGTCTCTTTTCCGCATTCTTTTCTATCTCTTCTTTATCTTTTTTTTGTTTCTCCCGCGCTTCCCGTTCCTTGGTTGTATCTCGCTCCAAGACGTATAATGACATATCCCCCTGGCTATTATCATCCATACCAGTTATTGCAATCTGGGTACTGTCACTGTAGAACGTAAAACCGTATAGCTTTTCTATGGGCAGTGTTACCACTGTACCAATTTCTTCAATGGCTTCTTTTTGGGCGCGGTAACCATAATAATAAGTATTCATGTGTCGCCGCCAATCCTCATTGAATTGATCCAGTGTTATACCAGTACTTTTTTTAAACGCTTTAGCAAAATTGAACAAACCAACGCCATTTCGTTCAGATAATGTTTTCACAATCGTTGAGTCACCAAAGCGATCAGACCAGTACAACATTTTTGAATACCCATCATGATGTGGATCCATATCATCCATCTCATTTTTGAGCACGTGAAACTTATGGCTTATATCGGCCCGGTATGGTCGCCAGTTTTCTGTTTCATATTCTGCTAAACCTTCTGCCACCCAAAGTGGGGTTTTCGAAAATAAGAATGACCATGGTTCCGGTAGCCAAGTTTTTATACGGTGAAAGAAAACGATATGTTGCAATTCATGAGATAGAACTTGATAAAGCCATTTTTCGTCTTCCAGCCAAATAGCTGCATCATTTTGATCCACCCAAATAAAGGTTTGATAAGAGGGCCCGGCAAAGCCGTTCATAATCTCATCTTCGGTGGTAAAAATGATATCTATTGTGGGAATATTTTCTAAATCCAACTGGTTTAATAATATTGGTCGGACCTGTTCAGCAATGGAAGCGCCTTCTGTGGCAATAGTTTCTATGCCCTGGTGATAATGGATACGAAAATGTTCTGTTTCAATGGTGCTCCAGTCCAACTCACCATGCGTGCGACCAGACCAAGACCACGTTTGGCTAAAGCCCTGAGTAAGTAGTAATAAAAAGAATAATATTTTTATTATCATTATTTTCCATTAATAGATATGTTTATTGCGGCACCAAGGTTTTCATCATCTGTAGCAAATACCTTTTTATTACCAGCTATAGTAAGTGCTTCAACTTTATTTCGTTGAAAAACAAATTGTTTTGGAAATGAATCAGCAATAAAAAATTCCATTTTATGATTTTGTTTTTGAAACTTACCAATTTTATATATCCCAGATGTATATGGCCCATCATCTCCTGGGTCAGATGTTGCAGCGGCCCATAGAATACCATCACTGTCCAAGTCCATATCTGACATATGTCTTTTGTCCAAGATTGGCCACGGAACATTAACAAATATACTATCCTCTTTATGGATAGTAATTACATCAGCAAAAAGGTCAATAGAGCCCCAAAATAATATAGATGGTTCTTTTACCGAACCGCGGTGTGACCAAGCAATATACCAACTATCACCAGCAAGCCATAATACAAGACTTTCTAGATTTAAAGGGGGGCCACTTCCAGGAATTCTGAATTCCTTGATCAAATTTAATCTATTCGTGCTAAGATCAAGTGCTAACCAATAACAAAACCCCCAACTGCCCATGGCTATATACTGATTTTTCTTCCCAGAAATATTTGTTAAGGCTTCCAAGTCTATTGGCAGGTCTTTCACGGGCCAACTAAGCCCGCTATAAAGGGAATCAGCTAACAGATTAACTAAACCAGCTCTAAGCTGGTTTTTCTTTTTATTATCATGCACAACAAGGTAGGTATCTTCGCTGGTTGTAGTAGCTATTCCACTGATTGATAATTCCCTTTTACCGCTTATATACATCCAGCGTTCATCAATTGGTAAATGGTTTGATTGACACCCGAAAATAATGAGCAACGTTATTACTTTTACTTTAGGAAATTTCAATTTATTCATGGCCTGTTAGAAATCTAACTCTATATATTTCTTTTTCTAATACTTGAAAACTGTTTTGGGTATGCGATTACTACCATTCAAAAGGTCCCTCAACTAATCTCCATAAATACCAAGACGCCAGTGTGCGATATGGCCTCCAGGGTTCAGCATTTTTTATCATTTGATCCGGTCTAGGGAGTTTATCTAATTGAAAAAATAATTGAAACCCTTTTTGAATACCAAGATCCGTTACGGGGAATACATCCGGTCTATTCAACGTGAACATGAGGAACATTTCTGCGGTCCAGGGGCCAACACCTTTTATTGTAGTTAAGCATTCAATAACTTCATTATCATCTATAGCGTTGATATTCTTTGGGATTGTTCCAGTATAAAATGCATTAGCAATATTATGTATATAGGAGGCTTTCTGATTTGATAATCCTACAGAACGCAGTTCTTCATGCGATTTTTCCATAACAATGGCAGGCGAGGGGAATTTATTGTTAGTAAACAGATCTTTAAACCGCTCATAAATCGTTGCAGCTGCTTTACCGCTTAATTGCTGATATACAATGGCCCGAACCAATGCTTCAAAATAATTATTATCCTTCTTGAATTCAGGTTTTTCGAACTTTGCAATAATCCGACCCATTTTCTCATCCTTTTGTTTAAGGTGTTTCAACCCTTTATCAATATTCATTTGCCACAAAAATAAATTTGTAAATGGCTTTCAGGGCCTAATGGTGTTTTATCATAATCTCCGTATTTATCATTGATGGAAAACCCCGCCTCAGTCAATAACCTATCCATTGTATCCGGAAAAATCATGTGCATATCGAATTCGTATTCATCTGTTTGATTTTCCCCAGTAGTATTAAAATACCATTGAATATGGTTTATTTGCGAATCGTGATCATAATGGTTGGTTTCATTAACGATACAGTGCTCACCAGATGGCCAGTCGAATTCCATTACATAATATTTCTGTTTGGGTCGATAAAGAAATATAGGATGTGGTACAAAAGCATCTATCAAGAATAGCCCATCATCTAGTAAATGACTATAAACACAAGAAAAAAATGATGCCACGTCTTCATTATTCAATAAATGAAAAATGGAGTTAAAGCCTATAAAAATGAACTGGTATTGCATATCAAGATCAAATTTTCGCATATCACCCTCAAATACTTGAGCTAAATCCCCAAATTTTGCGAGTTTTTTTCGTGCAAATTTGGTAAAAGAAGAACTTAATTCAATTCCTGTATAATTAATTCCTCGTTCAATAATAGGTAAGGCTAATCGACCCGTTCCAGCAGCCATTTCCAATACAGGACCACCACATTTAATAGCAGTTTTAGCAATAAATTCCATATCATTGGTTTTCCACCAATGCGCTGAATCGTAAAGCTCAGGATCTGAGTAGATATCTTTTATCAATTAGGTCTAATTAAGGACGACCAATTCCTTAGTGGTCTTATTGAGGATTTCACACCCATTATCCTTTATAATTATATCATCCTCAATACGTACGCCACCCCAACCTGCTAAATATATACCCGGTTCTATGGTTACAACATTGTTCGCTTCTAAGTATTGTGTACTTAGTTGGCTCATGCGTGGTTCGGTATGAATTTCAAGCCCAAGACCATGGCCGGTACCATGATTATAGTATTCACCATACCCTCTTTCTGTAATGTATTCCCTTGTGATAGTATCCATATCCTTACATGATACTCCTGCCTTGGCAGCATCACAACCAGCTTGCTGTGAACCTTTGACAATATTATAAATTTCAATATGTTTTTCTGTTGCTTCTCCTACTACCGGGGTACGAGTCATATCAGCATGATAACCAGCATATTTAGCAGCGGCATCAATTACTATAAAATCACCTTTTTCAAATGGTCTATCGCTTGGTACAGCATGGGGCAGTGCACCATTTGAACCGCCTGCGACTATGGGTGAATATGCTTCACCATCGCTCTCTTGCCGGTAACGTAAAACCATTTGATTAGCTACTTCTTTTTCAGTGGTCCCGGGTTTAAGCATAGGCAAAATCTCAGCATAAATCGAATCCGTGATCTCGACAGCTGTACGGATTGCATCCAATTCTGACTCATCTTTCACAGCCTGTAAATTCTCTATAAGCATAGATGTTGATTCCCAAACTACTTTTGGGAACGAATCAGTCATAGCGCGATATTGACTTACACTAGTATGATCTCCTTCGAAAGCTAGATTTGATCCGTTTTGAATCAGATTGTTCTTTGTCGCAATAGAAATATGAGTACCAAAATCAATGTATCGTTCCATGTTCTGAACTTGTTCGCGTGATTGTACATCGTAGCGTCCATCCGAAATGAAATAAGAATCATCCTGCGTTATCAAACAGGATGCAGCAGAACCAGTAAAACCACAAATATATCGTATACTAGTAAGGTTGGTTATTAAAATTCCATCAAGTCCTTGAGCAGACAGAACAGTACGCAATTTATTCAATCTGGAAGAAAATATTTGACTACTCATTTCGGGAATAAACGAGAATTATTTTTCTGCTTTTAACATTTCCTTAATTGCAACTCGCTCTTCCTCGATCTTTTCGGCATCAGCGCCTTTTGTAACAAGAATATCCAATACATCCAAGGCTTGGTGATACAGATTCTGATTTTTTAGTACGTTGACCATTGTAAAAGTGGCGATACGAGGACTGATAGCTAGTTGCGGGCCTTCCGTTTTCTTTGCACGGCGTGTTTTGGTTTTTTTGCCCGTTCTCTTATTTGGCGGTTTTTTCCGCTGAATTAATTTCTTAGGTGTTTCCTGTTTGCCAAGTATAGATAGTATAGATTTCGCTTCTCTGTTTTCCGGGTCAAGGTCGAGAACTTTGTTCCAACTTTTTTGAAGTGTCGATTCTGCCCGCCCAAGTGATTGTTGTACTATGGCTAATTGAAAAGCTGCCTGCAAATGATCAGTGCCAGATTGCACTACCTCTTTCAACAATTTTTCTGATTCACGTTCATTACCAGCTTCTAATTCTACCATTGCAAGTATGAACCGTCCATCAACATGATCAGGATGGTAACCAAGGCCAATCTCGCAGACCTTACGGGCTCTGACTAAATCTCTACCATCAAGATACATATCTGCTAATATTGGAAATAGAACCGTATCAAAATTATCTGCGAAATATGCCTCTAGTTCAGCTTGATTATTCAAATTCATGGTACTTATCGCCGGTTAGTTTGCACCCAATTTGTAATGTAGTCCACTGTTTTCTGTACGGGTGTTCCGGGGCCAAATAATTTCCCTATACCAAGTTTAGTTAACGCTTCTTTATCTTTTTCTGATATAATACCACCACCAGTTAGTAATACATCATCGAGGCCATTGTGATCCATCAATTCTATCACCTTTGGGAAAACGGTCATATGCGCTCCCGAAAGTATTGATAAAGCAATCACATCAGCATCCTCCTGCAGGGCAGCGGAAACAATCATTTCCGGAGTTTGGCGTAACCCCAAATAAATAACTTCCATCCCTGCATCTCTGTAAGAAGCAGCCAATACTTTAATGCCGCGGTCATGCCCATCTAACCCGGGCTTTGCCATTACAATACGAATATTTCTTTCCATAATTTTTGATAACTAATTGAAATTACAACCACATGCGTTTTTAATACAGCAGATTATCTATCATGACTATCCAGCACAAATGTCACTGGGCCACTATTAACAAGACTGACATCCATTGCCGCGCCGAATTCACCGGTTTCTACATTTATGCCTCTACTTCTAACTGCATTAATAAATCCGTCATATAGAAATTTCCCTTTGTCCGGATCAGCGGCTTTTGTGAAACTAGGACGACGACCTTTACGCCAATCACCACAGAGAGTAAATTGACTAATTACCAGAATAGACCCCTTCGCATCCTGAAGTGAAATATTCATTTTACCATTATTATCATCAAATACCCGTAAGCCAATAATCTTATCAGCCAGAAAAATAATATCCTCTTCTTTATCATCGCGATGCACGCCGAGTAGAATCACTAATCCATTATCAATATCGCCAATAATTCGATCGCCAATTTTAACTTTACCAGTGGTAACGCGTTGTAAAACAGCAATCATCTCACATCAGTTATAGTACCCATACATTACTTTTTCCATAAACATCACGGAGTTTAGTAAGGAATTCCCGACTAGATGAAACGCGCATGTTATGTGACAAGATCCGTTTTTTACGTTGATTCTCATCATTGTAATGAAACATCAGATTACATGGCCCCGGATATTGTTTTGATAAAGAATGTAAATCTTCAATATTTTGCGGCAAGATTTTTTCTATGTCTAGTTGTAGATTGATACTTTTAGCATAATAATCTCTAACCTTTTCCAGGGGAACAATTTCATCTGCAACCAACTTCAAATCACTAAAATCTGCATTATCCGTCGGTTTACCGCTTACAAAAACTATTTTATCCTCAGACAATAATTCCTTGTATTTAGCGAATGTGTTGCTAAATACTAATATTTCAGCATGGCCTCCTAAACATTCGAGCGTAAAAAATGCCATTTGTTTATTCTTACGGTCAAAATGTATCTTATAATTTTGGATCGCACCGCCAATGCGCACGATATTAAGATTTCTATCCTGGATTGATTCTGTAAAATCATGGTTGCTAAAATCCTCTAAATCGTCAGCATACTCCAATAAAGGATGGCCTGTCAAATATAAACCTAAAACCTCTTTTTCATTTGCCAGTGCTTCTCCGTCAGACCAGGGACGTGCTTCCTGTAAATCAGGCACCATAGACATTCCAGAGCCGTTTCCGGAATCACCAAATAAATCAACTTGGTTTTTATAGCGCTCAGACTGAATATTTTGACCATATCGTAGGGCGATGTCTATGGAAGAAACTTTTTCAGCTCTGGATCCTTCTAGATGATCCATAGAACCGGAAACAATTAAACTTTCCAGGACTTTTTTATTAACCGCTTGCAGGTCTACTCTACATGTGAAATCAAATAGTGAGTTAAATGGCCCGTCTTTTTCTCGTGCAGAAATGATAAACTCCAATGCTTTCTCACCCACATTTTTTATCGCATTCATACCAAAAGAAATTGAAGCATCATCAATGGGCTGAAAATTAATGTTGGATACATTAATATCTGGAGGCAATACATCTATTTTTAATTTTCTACATTCGTTTATTAAAATAACAACCCGATCAATGTTGTTCATCTCACTGGTGAGGTTTGCAGCCATAAATTCAGCTGGGTGATAGGTTTTAAGCCATGCCGTTTGATAGGATATATATGCATAGGCAGTAGAATGGCTTTTATTAAATCCATATTGCGCAAATTTCTCGATCAAACCATAGATGTTAGTAGCTTGTTTTTTAGTCATGCCATTGTTGGAGGCACCATTAATAAACTTGACTTTAAGGGCTTCCATTAGATCAGTATTTTTCTTACCGATTGCCCGCCGCAAAATATCTGCTTGGGCCAAAGTAAAATTTGCGATTTCATTAGTAATTTGCATGACCTGTTCTTGATAAACTATAATCCCATAAGTTTCATCCAGGATCGGTTTTAGAGCTGGGGAAACATATTCTATCTTTTTCTTGCCTGATCTGCGGTTGATAAAATTATCTATATTTTTCATTGGTCCTGGACGATACAGCGCATTCATAGCTATTAAATCTTCAAAATGTGTGGGTTTGAGCTTTTTTAAGAATTCGCGCATTCCTGATGACTCAAACTGGAACACACCTATTGTTAGACCCTTAGCAAATAATTTATATACTTTAGCATCATCCATGGGAATCTTCTCGATTTCGATAATTACATCCTTCTGTTGGAGCAATTTTATCGTATGATCAATAACTGTAAGGTTACGTAATCCAAGAAAATCCATTTTCAGTAACCCAAGGTTCTCAAGACTTTTCATATCATACTGGCTGGTGATATCACCCTGGGATGATTTATAGAGTGGCATGTAATCTGTTAAATCACTAGGTGTTATGACTACACCGGCAGCATGGGTAGAGGCATGACGGTTCATCCCTTCTAGAACTTTAGAATAATCTACCAATTCCTTGAACTCTCCATTTGCCATTGTTTGCAAGTCAGGACTTTTATTTAGAGCTGCATCTAGTGTTATATTTAGTTCGTTAGGAATTGCCTTAGCAACTCGGTCCACATCGCCAAATGAATAACCCATGACACGTCCTACATCTCGCACTACCTGTCGTGCTTTCATTTTACCGAAAGTGATAATTTGCGTTACCGAATTCTCACCATACCGTTTCTTGATATAATCAATTACTTCCCCACGCCGTTCTATACAAAAATCAATATCAATATCCGGCATGCTGACTCGATCGGGGTTTAAAAATCTTTCAAAAAGCAGGTTGTGTTTCAAAGGATCTATATCAGTTATCCCTAACGCATAAGAAACAACACTGCCTGCTGCGGAACCCCGACCAGGGCCGACAGGAATATTGTTATCCCGCGCATATTTAACGAAATCCTGGGTAATTAAAAAATATCCGGAAAAACCCATTGCCTTTATCACATCTAGCTCATGATCCATTCGCTGTTTTATATTTGGTGTAATATCATTATATCTTTCGATAACTCCTTTTTTACAAATTGAGCGTAAATATTCATCTGGATCTGACATGTCCCCATTATCAGGCAACGGGAACTTAGGCAAATGGTATGACCCAGTTGGGATTGACAGATCTATGCTATCTGCAATAGACCGTGTATTTTCAATTGCATTAGGGACATCTTTAAAAAGTTTATACATGTCATCTTGGGATTTGAAATAAAATTCCGGTGTAGCATAGCGCAATCTATTCGGATCATCTCTTTCCTTACCGGTCCCGAGACAAATGTGGATGTCATGTGCTTCCCAATGGTCATGTTTTGCATAATGGGCATCATTTGTAGCAACTAATGGAAGGTCTAATTCTTTGGCAAGTTTTTTCGTCTTTTCAATATTGACCTGTTCTTGGTCAATGCCATGGTTCTGAACTTCTAAAAAATATCTGTCAGGAAATATTTCAGCATATTCTAAGGCCGTTTCCTTAGCTCCGTCCCAATCATTGTTAACCAATTTTTCGGGGACTTCACCTTTCAAACACGCTGACATACATATAAGGCCATCGCTGAATTCACGGAGTATATCTTTATCAATGCGGGGGCGATAATAGAAGCCTTCCAAATAGCCCATTGTGATTAATTTCATAAGATTTTTATAACCCGTATAATTTTGTGCCAGTAATATTAAATGATTGTTCCCCCAGCCGCCTTCAGCGCGAGGTTTTTTATCAAAACGGTTATTTACAGCAACATAAACCTCACTGCCAACAATAGGTTTAATGCCGGTTTTGTTGGCATTATTGTAGAAACTTACCGCACTAAACATATTGCCATGCTCTGTCAGAGCCACTGCATCCATTTGCAAGTCATCAATAGTATTAACTAAAGTCTGGACCGTTTGCGCACCATCAAGTAAGCTATAGTCAGAATGATTGTGAAGGTGGACGAATTCAGCTGGCATAATGATCAACTAAAATGGCAGTTAACCCCATTATGGTGCTGAACTTTAATAATTTTTCACTCTGCCTGGCCGTAGTAATAGATGATGATTTCATAAATAAAACTACGACTATAGCTAAAGGAATCTCAACTCCAATTACCAATAGGATAAGATAATAATTACCATAAATATTTAAATAATAAGGGATTAATGATACCAATCCAATTAAGACAGCTTTAATCATTGCAACAGTAATTGCTTTATTCTTGCCTATAACAAGGGGTAATGTTTTTAATCCAGCATAATTATCTCCTTCTACATCTGCAATATCCTTTATCAATTCACGAACAAGCGTTAATCCAAATGCAAGTATTGCTGGCATAATCATGGGACCAAGGTTATTAAATGCTAACCCGCAAAAAACAAATGTTAACCCAAGGATCATTGCAACAGCAATATTCCCTAATAGTGGAGTGCCTTTTATGCGTATGCTATAAATAATAATTAATGGCATAGCGATACCAACAGCCGTTAGGCTTGCATAAAATGGCAACTGAAATGCAATAACAGAACCTATTGCAAATAATATTACCGCAAAACACAGCGCCTGAAAACTAGTAATCATTCCACGGCTCAATGGTCTGTTTGGTCTATTAATTAAATCAATTTCATAATCACAATAATCATTAAACGCATTCGCAGCACCATTATAAGCAATGACAACTATAATCACATAGGTCAGTATATAGTATTGTTCATAAACGCCCAAAATATATGCGCTTACTAATACAGAAAAAGCAGCTACTGCAATGTTTAAAGGACGAAGTAGCTTGATAAAACCTAATATCAAATTCAATTTACTGTAACCTTTAATACTCTAGGATCACCGTTTCGGTCTGGAATAAGTGTTTGGTCATAGAATGATGCCTGATCAAATACACCCAACGCACAGTTTGGATGTGTATTTAAACCCACTTCAAGAATCAGGTGGCCACCAGAATTGACCATGGATGGTGCTACCATTGCAAACCGTTGATAAAACAATAAACCATCCGCTCCATCGCTTAATGCAAGATGGGGCTCGAATAAACGAACATCATCCATTAAAGTATTCATTTCTACAAGTGGTATATATGGTGGATTGGAAATAATCATATCAAATTTTTTATTATATAGATTCATTAAAAAATCCATTTCTTCAAAATGAACCGCTGCGTGGTGAATATCTGCATTGATTTTAGCCACTTCTAATGCTACAGTAGATATATCTATTGCAGTGATCTTAGAGCCGGGAATTTCCTTCGCCAGAGATATTGCGATACAGCCTGATCCAGTACCTATATCCAAAATAGAAGGCCTATTAGTATCCTCAAGCATACCAATTGCAACATCCACCATCCTTTCAGTTTCTGGACGGGGTATGAATACACCTTTGTTAACAATAAATGTACGACCATAGAATTCACAGTGACCTGTAATATACTGTAAGGGTTCCTTTTTGACCCGTCGTTTGACCCATTGGTGCAGTAGTTCCAGTTGATCGCTTGTCAATGGTTCTTCAAATCGAAGATATAAATCAAATCGATTACAATCTAGTATATCTGTTAGCATCCATTCGATTTCTTGACGGGGATTATCAAGCCCCTTTAATGAAAAATATTGATCAGCCCACTTGATTAAATCGATTACCCGCCAGACTTTTTTCTTAATTACGGGTATACTCAAATCTTCAGTCCACTTGCAAGGCCACTTGTTGATCAGCAATTTTTAACTGTTCAATAAATTCATTTAAATCGCCATCCATAATGTTTTCCAATTGGTAAGAAGTAAAATTGATTCGATGATCCGTTATTCTTCCTTGTGGAAAATTATATGTTCTAATTTTTGCTGATCTGTCACCGGTGGAAACCATTGATTTTCTTACATCCGCTCTTTCTTGAGCCAGCCGTTCTTTTTCCTGTGCTAAAAGTCTAGATTTAAGAACCTTCAATGCGGCAGTGCGATTTTTATGCTGAGATTTTTCATCCTGACACGTTACAACTAGACCTGTTGGTACATGGGTAATTCTTATGGCTGATTCTGTCTTGTTGACATGCTGACCTCCAGCACCACTTGCTCGAAAAGTATCTATTTTTAAATCCATTTCCTTGACATTGATCTCTGCATCTTCCGCTTCCGGCAATACAGCCACTGTAGCTGCTGAGGTATGCAGTCGTCCACCTGTTTCTGTTTTAGGAACGCGCTGTACCCTGTGAACGCCACTTTCAAATTTCATCACACCATATACGGCAGTACCCTTCATAGAGAATATTATTTCCTTAAATCCACCTATTCCTGTACCATTGCTAGCAATAATATCACGCGACCAATTATTCCGCTCAGCATACCTACTATACATACGGAAAAGATCGGCAGCGAACAAGGCAGCTTCTTCCCCTCCAGTGCCTGCACGTATCTCAACAATCGTATTTTTATCATCATTTGGATCTCGGGGTATAAGTAACATCTTTAATTCGCTTTCTAAGCTAGCTAACTCTTTCTCCAGTTCAGGTAGTTCTTCCATAGCTAGCTCTTTCAATTCATCATCATCCCCACCTATAATGTTCTTATGTTCATCAAGCTGTTCAAGCAAACTCATAAACTGATTAGCCTTAGGTATGATAACATGCACTTGTCTATGTTCCTGGGCTATGTCTTTCAATCGATCCGGATCAGATATAATAGCTGGGTCAGCTAATAGGGATTCTAGTTCATCATGCCTTGCGATTATTTGGGCAAGCTTGTCCTTCATCCTATCGCCTCAGCGATAAATTCTTTACCCTTTAAATCATCTAACTTATCCCCAAATGCAGATTCCAATGCTGTTATTGCTATTTCCACCATTGCATCATCTGGCGGACGTGTTGTGATTAATTGTAACCATAAACCAGGAGCTTGAAGTAATCGTACAAATATTTTATCCCCGTGTCGAACTGACAATTTTATCAACTCATAGGATACGCCGGCCACCAACGGAATTAATGGCAGATGAAAGAATAATCGCATTGGCAAATTGATCGTCTCAAAAACAGCCAATACTAGTGTATCTATAAAGGCAAAAACGATGATAGCAGATAGCAATACAATAAACATAAAACTTGTGCCACAGCGTGGGTGCTGTGTTGGGAAGGATTGTGCATCACTAATTGAAATATCTCTTCCAGATTCAAAATTATATACTACCCTGTGCTCTGCACCATGATAACTAAAAAGCCTCTTAACATCTTTCATCAAAGAAATTAAAAGAAGATAAAGAACGAAAAATACTATACGTATAACACCAGCAGCAGCATTGAAAGGGATTGCGTTCTTTTCTAGGTGCAATAATTCTGTAGTAATCCAATAAGGTAGAATGATAAATAGAAATATTGCCAGGCCAACTGCTAAAATGGTAGAAAAGAAATCAGAGACTCTGTTATTTTTACCAGGTTCATCGGGCATTGCAATGTTAGCTGACCATTGTAGCGTGGCCATCCCCATTTTCATGGCTTCAAATAAGGCAGCCATACCACGAAATACAGGTTTTTTCCAAAATGCTGAATGTTCAGTTACTGAAGTAAATTTATGGCGGTCAATATGAACGTTGCCCTTAGGATCCCTCACGGCAGTAGCATAGGCTCCCGGCACGCGCATCATCACACCTTCGATCACTGCTTGGCCTCCAACCAAAATAGCAGGTTTCATAATTAATATTAACCAGTTACGCATAAATGAAAAATGGCTTCCTGCACAGAGAAACTGTTTTGGAAGCCATCGTATTATTTGTTCAGTTATTGTGCTGTTTTTTTGTACTTCTTTTGAAACTTTTCAATGCGACCTGCGGTATCTACTAATTTTTGTTTACCAGTATAAAACGGGTGGGTAAAAGATGTGATATCACAGTAAACAACGTAATGAGTTACACCCTCAATCTCTCGCTTTTCATCACTTATTATAGTGGATCGGGTTAAAATCTCATCGCCTGTCGCAGAATCAACAAAGACAACCGGGTGGTAATCTGGGTGGATCCCTTCTTTCATTTTATTGCCTCCTTTAATTTAAATCTTTTAATACTTTTCCAACGCGATCTATGCCCTCTCTAATTGTATCCTTTTTCGTAGCACAAGAAAATCGAATATGGCCGGGGGCACCAAAGCCATCTCCTGGGACAGTCACTACTTCTGCTGAATCCAAGATATAATCACAGAGTGTGAAGGAATCGTGTAAAATATGACCATTTGCAGATTTGTTCAAGTAGTGTGAAAAATCAGGGAATACATAAAATGCTCCGCCTGGGACCGAACAACTTATATCCGGGATTTTCCGTAGTAATTCCACCATTAAATCACGTCGTCCTCTGAATTTATTTCTCATAAACTCGACGGGTTCTTGATCGCCTATTAAAGCAGCTATCGCTGCTTTTTGACCAATTGAGTTCGCACATGAGGTAGCTTGACCTTGTAACTTGCTCATTGCTTTTATGATATCCACATCACCTACAGCATAACCAATGCGCCAGCCTGTCATAGCATATGTTTTTGATAAGCTCATGCAGGTCAATACATTGGCTTTATACGAATTTAATTTCTGGGTACTAACAAATTTTCCATCAAATACTAATTGTTCGTAGCATTCATCAGAAATAACCGTCCAATTATTCTGCGCAGATATTTCCAGAACTTTAATTATTGCCTCTTCAGACCATACTCCCCCTGTTGGGTTGGATGGTGAATTGATGATTACTCCCTTGGTTTTATTTGTGATTTTTGACTGTAAATCATCAAAATCCGGCTCAAACTGATTATCCGGATCTGTTTTAACAATTATTGGTTCGGCATCCGATAAGCGGACGAATTCTGGAAATGATACCCAATAAGGTGAAAAAATAATGACCTCATCTCCTTTCTGAAATAGAACCTGACATGCAGTAAATAAACTTTGTTTTTCTCCATTGGATACCAACACTTGATTTGGATCATAGTATAATTCGTTATCGCGCTCGAGTTTTTCACATATTGCTTCACGCAATTCAATCATTCCAGATCCAGCGGTATATTTAGTAAAACCATTGTCCATCGCTTCCTTGCCAGCCCTGATGATATGATCTGGCGTATTAAAATCTGGCTCCCCAACGCTAAAATTGATTACATCAACACCTTTTGCACGTAATTCTGCCGCTCGGCTAGTCATTTCTAATGTAAAAGATGGTTTTACACGCTTGACACGATCAGAAAATTTCAATGTAAAAATCCTTTATATTTCATGTTGTTTTTTGTGATATGCTGCCGTATTAAAATTTGGTTCTTCATTATCTGTTTGATTTTCATGCACATCTCCTGTTCCGTCAAGTTTCCGACTGCGCATAGCCTCAGGTACATTTTCTTCGATTTCAAACTCTTCAGATAGCACCTTTTTTGAACTATGTCTAATTTTTTTCAGGCTTTTCCGTTTTGTTTTGGAGAAATTATCTACATTAATTCCATTTAGTGCTGATTCCACGCCCATCTTATGATTTTCTGCATCTTTATTACTAGTATTGACCGAAACAACAGTACTTTCTTCAAAATGAAATCCTTGTGAATTAAATAAACTATAAATAGCACCAAACCCGCGAGTAATACCATTTCCTAGGCCAATAAAATTGGGGAGATTTAAATTTGTACTAAACTCACCAGAAAATGCGCCCCAGTTATTTTCATCAACGGGTTTTGGAAATAACGAACTTAAATTTACCTTAGTGAAAACTTTATCTTCCAGATCGACACTAAGTTCTTTGGCAACAAATACAATATTTTGCCCTAATAATTTGTTCAGGAAATTCACCCGTTCAGAATTATTTAATGCTCTGTATTTACGGCCAGTAGTCTGATTAAGTGCAACCCAGGGGGTAACAAACCGATAGCGCATTAATTGATCGGCTTGTTGAAATTGATCCATCATATCAATAATATTTTTATCATTAACCTCAAAAGTAATATTGCCGAAATCCAGTGTACTAATTTTATCAATTAACTGTAATACGCAATCAGACCCATCTCCAACACCAACAATATAGATTTGTTCATTTAGTACTTTTACCTGTACTCTAGGATATAAATAACGATCGCGATATTTACCATTTAACATAGGGATAATATCCAGGTCAGGATAATGTCGCATAAAGACTCCCTTAACTTGATAGGCTGTCTTCTTTACAGGTTTATCAGTGATCAAGGTAGCTAAAACTGCCCTGCTTTCAGGGCTATTAGAAATCATAATTATACCTCAACAATTAAAATTGATATAAAAGTTACAAACTATTGGCTCATTGTGTCCAGAAACTCCTCGTTGGTCTTCGTCCTTTTAATCCTTTCTTGCAGAAACTCCATTGATTCAATGGTATTCATTTCATTTAATAATTTCCGCAGTATATACATCCGCGCCAGTGTTTTTTTATCAAGCAGTAATTCTTCTTTTCTAGTGCCTGAACGTACTAAATCAAATGAGGGGAATATTCTGCGATCACTCAGACGGCGATCGAGGACCAATTCCATATTCCCGGTACCTTTGAATTCCTCAAAGATTACATCATCCATACGGCTACCAGTATCAATTAATGCTGTAGCGATAATTGTCAAGCTGCCGCCTTCTTCAGTATTTCTTGCAGCGCCAAAAAATTGTTTCGGTTTTTTAAGTGCATTTGCATCCACACCGCCAGAAAGAATTTTTCCACTGTGCGGAATTACGGCGTTATGTGCTCTCCCTAGACGAGTAAGACTATCCAGGAGAATTACAACGTCATCTCCAAACTCTACCAATCTCCTTGCTTTTTGAATAACCATATCAGCAACAGAAACATGTCGTCCTGGCGGTTCATCAAAGGTCGAGCTTACTACTTCAGCATCTACACTGCGTTTCATATCTGTTACTTCCTCTGGTCGTTCATCGATCAACAGGATGAGTAATTTTGTATCGGGATGATTAGTTCTTATAGCATTAGCAATTTTCTGTAATAGGATTGTTTTACCTGTTTTTGGTTGGGCGACGATTAGCCCGCGCTGACCTTTACCAATGGGTGATATAAGATCCATTATGCGGGTAGACATGTCTTTTTTGTCTACTTCAAGATTAAACTTATCTTCTGGGTATAGAGGTGTAAAATTATCGAATAGAGTTGTTTTTTTTATATCCTCAGCAGGGTAATCATTCACAGATTCTAACTTTAAGAGCGCATAAAACCGTTCTTTTTGTTTTGGAGGTCGTATTTCTCCATACACCTGATGTCCCGTTCGTAAACCAAAACGTTTTATTTGTGATGGACTTACATAAATATCATCAGGGCCAGGAAGATAATTAAAATCCGGACTGCGTAAAAAACCGTAACCTTCCTTTAACACTTCCAAAACCCCGCGAGCCTGCATAATGCCTTCTTTTTTATTATGAGCTTCCAGGATATTTAGAATCAACTCCTGTTTGCTTAAGCCTGCGAAATGTTCAATCTCAAGATCTTGAGCAAATTTGGTTAAATCAGCAATATTTTTGGACTTCAGTTCATTAACATCCATAAAGATGGTTCCTTTAAATGTTTAGTATATTCTTAAAAAATCTATAGGGGGAAAATGCGTGTGCGCTTTGAAGCCACCCAGTCCCACAAATTACACTATATACTTCCATTGTCAAAATTAATTTCAAAATAATTGAAAATTGATTCTGCAACATAATGACTGCCAAAAATGATCCCATTTTCACCTTTTAATGCACGTTCATAAAGGTAAGCGTATCCTTTTTCTATTGAATCCATAATATTGCAATTTAGGTTTTGAGCTTTTAATGCATTAAATAGCGATTGTTCATCCATTAATTCTGATTCTGGAATACTGGCTACAAATAATTTATTAAATAAGCCATCTAACCCTAATGCTATTTGATCAACATCTTTGTCATTCTTTAGTACCATTATTCCATTAGTAACTTTCGAGTTTAGGGTGTCCAAGGTAGCGCGGATCGTACCAATTCCACCCGAGTTGTGGGCAACATCATAATAAATAGGCAAATTTTTTATAAGCGGTTGAAACCGACCGAACCATTTAGTATTGCTCAAGCCAGATTGTATTTCTTTCTGTTTCATATCAGGTAAGTGATGATTTACAGCCCTAATTGCTAACCCCGCATTTATTGCCTGATGGGCACCAATTAAAGGAACGGAATATTTATTTTTATCCAATTCAAAACTTGTTGAATGGTGGTCAATAATAATTTTTTGAGGATCGTTACAATATATAATCGGTGAATTGCACTCTTGTGCTTTTTTACGAATCACATCTATTACTTCAGGTGTTTGAGAAGCAACTAAAACTGGTGTTTGTTTTTTTATAATTCCTGCTTTTTCCAAAGCTATTTCTATCAGGGTTTCGCCAAGTATATGTTGATGGTCTAAATCGACGGATGTAATGATTGTCAATAATGGTTCAATTACATTTGTTGAATCCAATCTTCCACCAAGTCCTGTCTCAATAACGGCAACATCAACTTCTTGATTTGAGAAATAATGTAACGCAAGTACTGTAGTTACTTCAAAAAAGGTTGGTTCTACTTCATCAATAGAGCTGTTGAATTGTGTCATAAAATCAATGATAGATTTATCTGAGATAGGTAACCCATTGATTCTAATTCGTTCGTTGAACCTTATTAAATGAGGTGATGTATATAAACCCACTTTTAAACCATTTCCACGCAGGATTGCCTGGATCATGGCAGCTGTAGATCCTTTTCCATTTGTCCCAGCAATATGAATTGTTTTCAATCCTCGGTGCGGATTGCCACACTGTCTTAGTAGCTCATTTGTATGTTCTAGGCCAACTTTTATACCTCGCCGGCGCAGTCCATATAAATGCGCTAAAAGATTATCAATCTTAGTAAATGGGTACCGTTTGGACATTATCAAGCGAATAGCCCAAAAAACGTTCAGCTATGCTCTCGAACTTAGTGGGAGAGTCTGTAACAAAACATTTCAATAGTCCTTTGTTGTTACTGTCCGCACTCATTTTTTTTTCTATAAGTATAATTGCTGTCTCTTCAGCTACAGTTTCTGCTGAATCAATGAGAACAGTATTATCATTAACATGATCCTTAATTATCGGTTTCAACAACGGATAATGAGTACAGCCTAGGATCAATGTATCAACGTTTGCCACATTGATACTTTTTAAATAAGTGGCAGTTATTTCTGATGGCACAAGGCCATTCAACCAACCTTCTTCCACAAGTGGTACAAATAATGGGCACGCCTGTGCAGTAATTTGTATTGATGATTCGATTTCATTTAAAGCCGCAGTATAAGCATTAGAATTAATTGTTGCGATAGTACCAATTACCCCAATATTCTTATTACGTGTTGCATGAATCGCAGCTTGTGACCCTGGAATAATAACTCCCAAAATTGGGACTCTAAACTCAGATTGTAATGTTGGTAGTGCAAGTGCAGATACTGTATTACAAGCTACTACTATTAATTTCGCATTTTCACTTAGAAGGAAATTAGTTATCTGATTAGCATAACCTGTAACTAACAATGTACTTTTATTGCCATAGGGTACCCGAGCAGTATCACCTAAGTAAACTATGTTTTCATTCGGTAATTTTTCTTTTATGGCCTTTGCAACAGTTAGCCCCCCCAAACCTGAATCAAATACGCCAATTGGTCGACTGTCAGGCATCAACCTTCGGCCATTACTTGTTCCCTTGATTTCCTGAACCGCATTATTCCAGAATAAATACCTTTCGCCACTTTTTTCCTGTAAGCAACAGATTTTAACTTCCTTTCTTCATTTGGATTAGAAATAAAACCGGCTTCTACAAGTACATTCGGCATACTGGCCCCAATCAATACATAAAATCCAGATTGTTTTAATCCGCGATTTGGCGAATCAAGTAAAGGGTCTAGTTCTTCTTGTATGTACGCAGCAAGATCTTCGCTTTCCTTCATAAACATACTTTGTGCCATCGTTGCCATAATTAAATTTTCACCAGTCATGGCATTATATTTTTTCCTACCTTTGCCCTCCTCCAACCTTATTACGGCATTTTCCCTTGATGCTACCTCTATAGCATCATCAGTTTTACCTGGTTTAAGTAGATAGGTCTCAAAACCGCGGACATTACGGTTTGGGTTAGAATTAACATGAATACTGACAAACAATTTGCCATTAGATTCATTAGCAATTTTTGTTCGTTTCCAAACAGGAATGAACACATCTTCTTCGCGGGTATACACTACATTGATGTGGGTATTCTTTTCCAAGAAAGATCCGACCCTTTTTGTGATATCTAATACAATGTCTTTTTCTGTCGTCCCTTTTCTCCCAATAGTGCCTGGATCTTTGCCTCCATGCCCAGCATCAAGCACAACCGTATCTAATCTCCAGCGATTTTTCATATCTTTAATATGTGATGCGAGTTTTTTAAATGGTGTTCTTAAGGTTATTACAATAGCATTTGGATCACTACTTTGGTATACCTCATGACCAATAATATCAGACCGCAGTCGAAAAGCCAATTGAGCCGATTCATCAAACTGATTTGATGTTACTTTTGTAACTATACCCCTGATGTCAGTTTTCTTTATCATATTTGTATCAATAATGCCTTCTCTTATTGTAAGGTAAAACCAGCCATTATTATTCACGAATGAACTTATATCACCATCAGAAAATTGCCTCGATGTGTTAACTCGCAATATGGTTCCATTAGACTTCTGCTCGATAGCGACTCCATTAATATTGAACTCGATCAGATTCAGGCTGAGCAATCTCTTGGCAGCATCATAATCCAAACCTGGAAGTATGCTCTCTTTCAATATTGAAAAGAAAGATTCTGCGGGGACATAAATTTCATCATATTTACCAATAGCGTGTTTGGACATCTGGAAAACTTGATCATCAATAACCAAGAAGCTAGATGATTTTGATATCTTAACACGTTGATTACCTATGTATAGTACGATCTTTTGTCGCGCTACATTTTCAAATGGCAACCTATCTGTGAAAAGTTTGGAAACTTCTTTTACGGACACATAAGGTTCTTGCTCTCCTTCCAATATAGCTAGTTCATTATCCTTTTGATCGATCATATTCAATACATCTATAGATGCACTGCTTGCTGATTCAGTGAATGAAAAAGATATATAAAGTAAAAAAGTGGATAAACCTTTGAAAAATCTGGCGCTCATAGGTACGAAGTTATTCCCGGACTTAATTGATTGCAAATGCACTAACTAAAAACTAGCCTGTAAAATTAACGCGCCTTATTTATCAAAGAACTCTGAAAATGTAATTTATAAAAAGCACAACTTTAATTAGGATAATGATACTATCTATTTAAGTTAAGTTCATTGCGTTTTGGGGCAATAAAATAGGAGCAATTCCGAAATCGATAATGAATTTTACGATAATTTATTATATCAATTACATGGATTTCACCCGAATAGATTCCTGACTCATAATGTAAAAACAAGCGGCTGCCGGAAGGGCTAATGCTGAAATGTCCGGTGTCAGTGTAGTGATCGTACCATAAATGTGTAAAATAACCGTCAGGGAAAAATTCCAAATAATAATTCTGATTGAATTGTCTTCCTTTAAAATACCTGCTGGTCTCGCCGCCTATAAATGATATTAAATTTTCATCACTTCCAAATTGATCTATTGGTTCTAATAAATCTATACCATCATTTAAATACCAATCAGATCCAGCAATAAAATGAGCGCCTCCGTGAATGGAGTTAAGTAACCTTTGGGCGGCTATTTGTAATTCTTCTACACTTTTAGACGTATCAAGTAACAACCATTCTTCATTAATAATTCTATCAACAATAGAACTATCGCGCATTGAACACGCAACATTGCCTGTTATTGCAGGTTGTGAATCCTTATCAAAAAGAACCCATTTTTCTATCCAAAAATGGTTTTCATGTTGTGTAAGTTGGCGAGTACCAATAAAACGACCGCGATACGACCACACAGGTAGGGACCAACTAGAATCAATAAGACTGCCCTTACGATCTATTCTACCAGTCTCATTCCACCAGTAATAATCACTGTCTTCAAAATGAAACTGGATCTGTCCCGAT
>CAYYXU010000006.1:0-35878 GCA_964475645.1 uncultured bacterium
AAGAATTTGATGATAAGTTAAATGATGATGACAAAAAGAAATTATCTGATGCGGTTGAACAATTGAAAAAGGAAAATAGTGGTTTAAGTAAAAGTGATATTCAATCCTCAATTGACTCTTTAAACACTGTTTGGAGTGAGCTAGCAACAAAATTATATGATGAAACAAAAGGAAATCCTGATGATGATCAAAATGACGATGGAAAAAGCAAAGGAAGAAGTAAGTCCAAGGGAAAAGAGGAGGATGAAATTGAAGATGCAGATTTTGAAGTAGTGGACTAAAATACTTTAAAAGCCAAAATAAAAAGCGTCTACACAGACGCTTTTTTTGTTTTTGGAACAGGACGCATGTATATTCGTTAACTTAGTATATATACGAACTATAATGAAATTACTGAAAACACTTATATTGACCTTAGTAGTTCTGTTGAGCATAACAGTACTGGTTTTATTAACACCATCCTTATGGAAAGAGTTAATTGAATATCAAATAAATGACCAATTAACAGAAAGAGGTGATTGGGAAATATCTTTTAATAAAGTAAGCGGTCATTTACTAGCCAATGTTTCCATCCAATCCTTAAGATTAACCAATTTGAATAAATCAAGTATCTTTATTTCGAATGTTGATCTCCGTTTAAATATATTGGAATCATTGTTTGGATATCCAAGTTTCAAATACTTGAAACTAAAGGAAGTTACAACTACTCTTTTCCAATCAACAAAATCATCCGATTTAAGATCAGATCCTTTTGATTTAAAGGAAATCTTAGAAAAACAGTTTACTGTTGATCGTCTTCAATTTGATGGTAGGATTACAATACCTGAGATTACAATACTTAAAGACTTCTTATTTCAATTTGATGGGCGTTTTGATCTAAATATGAATTCACTCGACCTTGATGTTAATGAATTATATTTTGCAATGGAAGAAACAGGATTTGATGTACGGTTGGTAGAATCACGAATATCATTATTTCCAGCAAAACTAGTGTGCGAAAATATAAATGGTACGATCGATTCATTGGGTATTAAGGGAAAATTCAGTTATAACTGGTTAGACGATAAAGACATGAGAATTGACGTTTTTCTTGATCAATATCAAATCCCAAAAACATTTTTTGATAGATTACCTCTTCAACCAAAACTATCTGCATTAGAAACAGAAATTCATATCCAGTCTGATCTAAAAACATTTGAAGGGAATGTTACACTGACGAATGATTTAGGCTTAAAAACCTCTGGTAATATTTCTTTATCGAATTTTGATGATTTCTTTTCTTTAGATCAGGTGAAATTAGAGGGTGAGGATGCCAGCCTGTCAATGAGTGGTATTTATCAAAAAGATGGTCATTTTAATGTATCAATACAGCTAACTGATTTTGATCTAAATAAATGGATCATAGATGATCTTGCTACGGATTTGAATGGTCTTGTAGGAATTGAAGGCACAGTAGAAGAAAGCAGATTGGATCATATTACACTTACAATGGAATTGTTAGAGACTAAGCTTTATAAAGATCGGAATATATCAGTATCAGGTACAGCCGATTATGTGAATGAGTTATTAAATATCGAGGAACCGCTGGAATTATCAATTGGAAATAGTAGTGTAATAGTAACCGGAACCAGTGACTTTAAAAATGAAGTTTATAATTTGGATTTAGATCTAGATAACGCTGATGTTTTCATTATTAACAATTTTTGGTCCGACAGTCTAGAAAATGGTAAAGCAACTGGCAGTCTTTTTGTATCTGGTCCTTTTAATAACCCTAATCTGAGCGCTGAACTTGTACTGAGAAATATAAGTTACAAGAATTTTGATTTAGAAAGTTTTGAATTCTTTGGGAGTTTAAATAGTTCAGACCAATATACTACTGGAGATTGCCAATTACGCATTGGATCAGGAACATGGAATGACCAATCATTTGAAAGTGGTGTAGTTGATTTATCTTATACACAGGATGGTTTAGAGATCCAGAGTGCAGAATTCAAAAATAATAATGATTTTTTTCAATTATCTGGATTTTTGAAAAATGATGGCAATGGAGTATTTGATCGTCTTCAGATTGCTGCAAATCAGCAATATTTAATCAATACTAAACCGTTAGAATTCACCCTGGGCAATGGAGTAGATTTACTCGATTTGGATTGGGCGGAAAATGAATTGACTTTGAAGCCCTTTGAATTTCACGTTAATGATGGGATTCTCACTGGTTATTTAACACTCACTGATAAAGTAGATGGTTTATTGAAAATATCAAATATAGGTACAGACATACTAGATTTTTTGATTTCTGATGAACGAATTAAAATCCATGGCCAGGTATTTGGTGAATTGTCTGCTACAACAAGGGAAAATTCTTTGGATTACGCAGTAGATTTAGCGATAAAGAATGGTGAGATTGCTTCTCAGGAATTTGATGAATTAATCATATCAACTTTTTACAGTGATTCAATTCTACACATTGATGAAATTACATTGATTCAAGGTGATAGAACCGGTATTCAGATTGCTGGCGTAGTTCCACAATATTATGGGGATTCCAATCCAATTGAAATAGACGCTATGATCAACATGAAAAAGGTCGATATTTCAATTTTCACTCAATTTATCCCTGACTGGTTCACACTCGATGGTTTGGTAAGTGGGGACATTAATTTTGGTGGTATTCCAAATAATACTAAATTTAATTTTGATCTGTCTATAGATGATGGTGTTTTTGAAGGGTTGGATTTAGGTGATGTTACCGGAATGGGGCTCTTCGATTCAAGACGTTTGTATTTCAACCAATTTACTGCAGTGAGAGGGAAAGACCACGATATTGCAGGCGCAGCTTACCTACCCATGGATTTAAACTTCAATTCAGAGAATTTAGGAGATATGTTTATGACTGATTCGATGTGGGTTGATGTTAGTGGTGATTTCAATCATCTCGAATTCCTTTCTCAATATTTAATTGATGTGGACTCCTTACCTGGGAATCATAATATTTCCCTGCAGATTGCAGGCCCACCTGATAAAATCATCAGGAATGGAAAAATATCAATCATAGATGGTTCTATCTACACGGTTTTATTAGATGAACCAATAAAAGGTATTAATGGTAAAGGTAAACTAGTTAATAATCTGTTATCCATTGAAAACCTTGTTGGTTCTGCGAACATTAAGCCGCAAAATAATAGACCAAATATTTTTATTGGTGGAAATATAAATATGACAAGGTTCTTCGAGCCCTACTATGACCTCAGTGCTAAAGGGAGCGATGTCTTTTTCAAAACCTTATTAGGCGATATCGAAGGTATGGTTAATATTGATGTAGATATTACTGGAAGAGATACAATTACAATAGCGGGTGGAATAGAAGCAATCGATGCTGTTATGTACCAAGAGTTTGAGGTTAATACATTACCTACTGCGGAACTCGATCCTAGCAATACGATTATCAACTACAAATTAAATTTCCCAATCACTGGTAAATTTGTTTTAAGAAATAGTCAAATCGATGCACAATTAGGCGGTGAGTTGAGTATATCCATGTTTGGAGACCAAAACGCTGATTACACCGGAGAACTATTTGTTAGGGAAGGAAAATTTTATTATTATGGTGATATATTCAACATCACAAATGGATATTTGGCTTTTGATGCCAAAGGATTTAACCCATATTTAGATTTATCTGCATTTACTACAATAAAAGAGGAAAACATCACCATTACTCTTGTTGGCCCATTGGATAATCCAAAATTGGGTTTAGAATCATCTAGCGGTTTTTCGGAAAGTGATATACTTGAATTACTTACGATAAGAAGCCGTTTTGAAGATCAAGAGATTAGTTCGTCAGGTCTAGGTAGTCAAGCCCAGTCAATATTTGTTGCTTATTTGGAAAAGGAATTGGAACGAAATTTTATGCAGATTAGTGGACTTAGAAAATTAGGTATCGTAGAGGACGTTAGTATATCTGGTGCTTCTGCCTTGATTGACCCTACGGGCTCAGATGATTTAGTGATTAAGGCACAGGTTTCGAGAAATTTATCCTTGAACTATTCTTACAAACGGTCATTCTCATTTGCCAACCCATACTTGAATCAGGTTGGTGTTGAACTCAAATTAAATCCTTACTTTTCACTAATAGGAAATGTTGATGAATTGGGTAATATGCACGTAAAATACCGCCTGCGTTATTCTTACTAGGTAGTAATACCAAAATGAAATACTGTTGTTTGGTTTTAACAGGCTTACTTAGCCTGAATCTATTGTGGGCTTTAACCGAAGATGCTCCCCAGGTTGGTAGTGTAAGTTTTATCGGTAACTCAAGGATTAAGAGTAAGCATCTCGAGCAAATTATCAATATTCAAAATAAAACTTTTTCTCTTAATCAATCTTTTGATCGGCGTATTATAAAACTTGATGCTATTAGCATTAAAAACTTTTACCTGACAAAAGGTTATTTGGATGTGGCTGTCATTGATTCATTTAAAATTAGCGATAATAGTGCAGATATATTCTTTAATATTCAGGAAGGTAAACAATATTTTCTCCAATCTATAAATCTATCAGGCAATGTTAAACTTACAAATAAACAAATAATATCTATTTTTAAACTAAAAGAAAATAAACCATTTGATCCGGTAGCTATTCAGATTAACAGAAGCGGCCTAGATGAAGCCTATCATGAGGAAGGTAAATTATTCCTGGAGACAGCCATATCTCAAATTGTAAATGATTCAGTAATTGTGAATATTGAAATCCAAGAAGGACCGGATGTACATATTAATAAAATTTACGTCGAAGGTATGAAAGGGAAACTAGACTCTAATGTAATATTTAGAGAATTAGAGTTCAAAGTTGGGGACAAATATGTAAAAAGTAATATAGATGCCAGCCAAAGAAAATTAATGGAGATTGGCATTTTTTCAATGGCTGCAATAATGCCTGTAAAAAATATGACTAATGATACTACGGTTAATTTAGTTATTGAATTAAGAGAGCTAAATCGAAGAGAGATATTATCTTCCGGCGGTTTAATAGCAGTAACAGTAAATGAAGGTGTTGATCCAGTTAGTGCACTCGGTGGTGATGTTTCTTGGAAAGACCGTAGAGTTTTTAACTCTGCTGCTAATTTAGAGATAAAATCATTACTTGCAATACCACTGGAAACTGGATTGCAGTATCCCCGAGCTACGGTCGACTTGCTTTTATCAAATCAATGGATTCTTGGATTACGAATACCAACTGAATTAAGTAGTTTTTTTCAATCATTCCGAAATTTCGAGCAAAATGAAGGTATTTACCGATACGGTTTTCAATTGGCCAATATTTTACGATTTGATGATAGGTCATATGTAAGATCGATTTTACGGTGGGAATTATTTGATGATAAAAAACGGGATGATAAGAATGATATAGAAAATCGATCTTTCAGAATAATTGGTAGATTGGATAAGGCTAATAACCCTTTATATCCATCAAGAGGATATGTCCTTTTTTCAGAGTTCATTAGTGTTGGTGGTTTACTTGGTGGAAATAGAACTTACCAGAAAATTGATACTGGATTTCAAGGATATTTACCAATAAGGAAGAATTGGACTATGGCTAGCCGTATAAAGTTTGGTATGATCTTTGATTGGGATGAAGACTATGATGAATACGAAACAAATCTATTATATGATAAATTTTACTTGGGTGGAAGTTCAAGCCTGAGGGCCTGGGAAGCTCTTAAATTTCTTACAGAAAATGATGAAAATACCCCTAGAGGTGAACTGATTCGACTTTTGTTAAACTGGGAGATTCGATTCCCAATAGTTTGGTTATTGGGCGGTGAAATATTTTTTGAAGGAGGGCAACTTACAGATAAAATAAATAATGTGGCTTTGAAATCAATCCAATGGGGAAGAGGGTTTGGGATTACACTTGCATCACCATTTGGGCCTATACGCTTGGATTATGCTGGCCGTTTTGATAAACCTGGATCCGGGCAACTTAATCTTGGATTCTTATACATATTTTAAGAGGAACATTTAATTATTTACTATGTATATAATCGTAGTTCTTTCTTGATGATGGGTATACTAGCATATAAATTCCGCAGTTTTTAAATACAGGTTTTTATCTAGAATGAGGAAAACACTTTATATCTTAACAATTATTGGGATTATTATCGCTGGCTGTGGCAACAATCAGACTGCAGATGAATTATTTAGCGGAGCGGAGAATGCTCGAAATGAAAAAGATATTAAACGCGCATTATCTAATCTTGATTTGCTGCTAAAAAAATACCCTGACCATGTGCTTGCAGCGAAGACCCAATACCTAATTGGTGACATTTACATGAATGATTTGCGTGATTTTGATAGTGCAATTGCTGCTTATGTTGATGTGGTTAATAATTTTTCCGGAACAAATCAAGAAGCACAAGCGCAATTTATGATTGGTTATATTTACGCAAATATTTTAAATGACAACTCTCAAGCAGAAAAAAATTATAAGAATTTTCTGGATCGATTTCCCGATCACGAATTAGCGCCATCGGTCCAATTTGAACTAGATCATCTTGGTAAGGACATAAATGAGATTGATGTCCTAAAGCATATTACATCCTAAAATATATCAATAATATTTTATGTCAGAGTTTAGCTTATCAGAAATAAATGAACGTATATCTCGCGAATCGAGCTTTGTGGATACACTTAAGGATGCTGTTAGCTCGACGATTGTAGGTCAGGCTGATCTTGTCAATCGGCTTTTAATAGGTATGTTGGCTAATGGACATATCCTCGTTGAGGGCGTGCCGGGCTTGGCCAAAACTTTGCTGGTTAAGACAATAGCGCAGCTTATAGATGCCAAATTCCAACGCATTCAATTCACACCTGATATGCTTCCAGCAGATTTAATAGGTACTCTTATTTATAACCAAAAAACAGGCGGGTTTGAAACAAGAAAAGGTCCAATCTTTGCTAATATAATCTTAGCTGATGAGATCAATCGTTCGCCCGCGAAGGTTCAGAGTGCCTTATTAGAGGCGATGCAGGAAAGACAGGTTACCATTGGAGAAGATACTTTTGTTCTTGATAGTCCATTTCTTGTTCTTGCTACGCAAAATCCAATAGAGCAAGAAGGTACATACCCGTTACCAGAGGCACAAGTAGATAGATTTATGCTAAAGCTGAAAGTAGATTATCCAACACAGGATGAAGAAAAACAAATATTGAGAAAAATGGCAAAAACATCTATTAATACATCAATTAACCCAGTTGTAAAGCCAGAGCAGATTTTAAAGGCACAAAAAATAATAAATGATATTTATGTTGATGAAAAGGTTGAAGAATATATATTGAACCTCATATTTGCTACACGAAATCCTGAAGATTTTGGTTTAAATGATTTGTCCGGCCTTATTGATTATGGGGCTTCACCAAGAGCTTCAATTAATATTGTATTAGCTGCGAGGGCCCGTGCTTTCATAGAACACCGTGGCTATATCACGCCTGAAGATGTTCGTTTCGTAGGATCAGATGTACTTCGTCATCGCATCATTTTAACTTATGAAGCAGAAGCAGAAGAATTAACATCTGAAGAGATTATCCAACGACTTTTCGAAACAATCGAAGTCCCCTAATTACTATTGTAATATGATCCCGAAAGAGATCATCCAAAAAGTACGTCATATTGAGATCAGAACCCGTGGTTTAGTTAATGATCTTTTTGGCGGTGAATACCACTCTGTTTTTAAAGGTAGAGGCATGTCATTTTCTGAGGTCAGAGAATACCAGTCTGGGGATGATATTAGTTTAATTGATTGGAATGTGACCGCGCGATCTAATGCGCCATATATTAAGGTCTTTGAGGAGGAAAGAGAATTAACTGTTTATCTCATAGTTGACATGAGCAGATCAGGAAATTTTGGCACACTAAGGAAATTTAAAAATGAAATTGCCGCAGAAATTGCTGCAGTTTTAGGTTTTTCAGCTATAAAGAATAATGATAAGGTTGGATTAATTCTATTTAGTGATGATATTGAAAAATATGTTGTCCCAAAAAAGGGAAAATCACATGTCTTACGTGTAGTTAGAGAACTACTTTACCACAGGCCAAAAGGACGGAGAACCTCAATTCAAAATGCAATTGATTTCTTACTGAAGGTAGCAAAACGAAGAAGTGTCGTATTTCTAATCTCTGATTACATGGATGAAGGATATTGGAAATCACTTAAGATTGCCAATCGAAAACATGATCTAATTGGCATTCAAATGAATGATGTAGCAGAATCAGATATACCTAACCTGGGGTTGTTAAAGGTACATGACCCAGAAACTAATGAGCAATTCTGGATTGATACGAGTTCAAAAGAAGAACGTTTACTTTTTAAAAAAGAACAAGAAGAAAAATGGAAAAAATTCAAGAAGGAATGTGATCGTATAAAATTTGATCTAATCCAAATTTTTACTACAGGTGATTATGTTGACCCGTTAATGAATTATTTTAAGCGCCGTGAAAAGCGTATATAACTGATCATGACCTCAAGAAAAAAACTTTTCTTTATTGGCCTGATAATTATTTTAAATGCTTGTGGAAAAGACGAGAGTTTAAATGGTTCTTTTAAATTATATGTATCAACTGATACATCTTCTGCAGCAATTGGAGATTTGATAAAATTCAGGATTGAGACCGAATTCCTTGGAGACAATTATTTGGTCATACCAAATCCTCAGTTTAATGAACCATTGGAATTACGACAATTAAAACCAATATATAATGAAAATGGAAAAATTACTGGATTAAACTATATCTTATCTGTATGGGATACAGGTAAAGTAGTTATCCCAACCGTTGCTGTAAATATTTTTAAACAGGACAGTACTTTAGATTTTGTAATGCACACAGATTCACTAGAAATCAATGTTGAATCAATGGTTGCTAAAACCAATTCACAATCTATGAGACCAATAAAAGGGCCAGTGCCTGTTTTTAGAAGGTGGCCAATGACGACAATTATCTTAGTTTTGTTGTTGGCTGGAATTTTATTTGGATTGCATTTCATTTACGGTAAACGTATACCTGCTAAACATATAGAAATAGAAACTGTAGGATCTGCCAGGTCGGCAGATGAGATGGCACTTGAAAAACTTAACCGTTTAAAAGATAGCGCATATCTTCAACGTGGCGAGATAAAAAAGTTTTATGTAGAGCTTTCCTATATTTTAAGAGAGTATGTAGAGAACAGTGTATACATAAAGACATTGGAAATGACTACTGAAGAAATAAAGTTGTACAGATCAGTAATTCCTTTTGACCATGACCAATTAGGTATATGGATGGATATTTTGCACCGGGCTGACCTAAGTAAATATGCGAAATCTGATCCAGAGAGTGTGATTTGCCATGAAGACCTCGCTGCAGGTGAAACATTTGTGAAAAATACTGTGCCAACCTGGAAAATACAAAACAAGTAAAATGGAATTATAGGTGTGTAACTAAAATTTGAGATAGTAAAGGAAAAGGTTAAATTCAAATTACAAAACGTGATTATCTATGGCCACGACAAGTGATATAAAAAAGGGCGCTATTCTTTTGGAAAACGGTAAGCGAATGAAAGTATTGGAATTTCTACATGTTAAACCCGGTAAGGGTAACGCATTTGTTCGTACAAAATTGCGAGATATTCAGTCAGGTAAAATAGTAGAAAAAAAATTTAATGCTGGTGCAAAAATTGAATTAATTAGAATTGATGTAAAGGCAATGCAATACTTATATAAAGATGGTGATAGTTATGTATTCATGGATGGCCAGACATATGATCAAATCAATATTCTAGCGGAAATTATTGGTAATAAAATCAATTTTCTAAAATCAGGTCAGAATGTAGATATATTATTTGATGGTGCTTTAATTATCGATATTCGCTTGCCTGCGCACGTTAATCTTGAAGTACAACATACTGAGCCAGGCGAAAAGGGAAATACGGCAACAGGGGCCACTAAACCAGCAACAGTTGAGACTGATTATGTGGTAAATGTTCCTTTATTTATCAATAGTGGAGATATATTAAAAATTGATACAAGAAGTGGGGAATATATTGAAAGAGCAAGATCTTAGGGTTAGTTTTCCTACTTGAAACCTATGTAAGTATATGTGGCAGGATAGGCTAAAAGAAATCCTTTATGTTCTTGAAAACAGCGATGTTAATGAAATCGATGTTACTTTTTTTGGCATTCGGTATCGTGTGGTAAAAGAAGCACCTGGTTTGGATGAAGGCTTACCGAAAGCTACGGTAAGTCCAAAACAGACCTCTAGCCAATCAAATATATCCGAAATGAGCAAAACAGCGACCGAAGAATCGGACTCATCTTCTGGAGATGAAATATTATCACCGATGCCAGGAACATTCTACATTGCACCATCTCCTGATGATCCTCCCTTTGTAAAAGAGGGTGATTCTATTAAAAAAGGTGACACACTCTGTATCATTGAAGCCATGAAAATCATGAATGAAATTGAAGCTGAGGATAAAGGTGTAATGAAGAAAATTCTTGTTGAGAATGGACAGGCAATAGAATTCAATCAGCCTTTGTTTATTATCGAAATTAATTAATTTATTATGTATAAAAAGATCCTGATTGCTAATCGGGGTGAAATTGCACTGCGAATTATTCGGGCCTGTCATGAACTTGGCATAAAAACTGTAGCTGTTTATTCCACTGCAGACGAATACTCGCTCCATGTAAAATTTTCTGATGAAGCTGTCTGTATAGGCCCACCTGCTAGTAATGAAAGCTATCTAAATATACCTCGTATCTTGGCCGCAGCTGAAATAACCCATGCAGAAGCAATTCATCCTGGATATGGCTTTTTAGCAGAGAACGCAGAGTTTTCACGTATTTGCCAGGATAATGGTTTCGTTTTTATTGGTCCCACATCACAGATTATCAATGCAATGGGAAATAAGTCAGAAGCAAAAAAAACGATGAAGAATTGCGGCGTGCCTGTTATACCAGGTAGTGATGATTTGATTAATGAAGTAGTCGAAGCAAAAATTCTTGCAGAAAAATTGGGTTATCCTATCATGATAAAGGCTTCAGCGGGTGGTGGGGGTAGAGGAATGCGCCTAGTTAAATCGCAAGATGAGTTGGAATCTGCTTTTGGCGCCGCACAGGCTGAGGCAAAAAATGCTTTTAAAAATGGTGATCTATATTTGGAAAAATTTATTGATAATCCGCGCCATATTGAGGTTCAGATATTAGCTGACAACTCGGGTAATACAATTCATCTGGGTGAGCGAGAGTGCACGATCCAGAGAAGACACCAAAAATTGATTGAAGAGAGCCCCTCAGTTATAATTGATAGTGATATGCGAAAAAAACTTGGATCATCTGCAATAAATGCTGCCAAGACTGTGAAATATATCGGGGTTGGCACCGTGGAATTTCTTGTTGATAAAAGTCTTAACTACTATTTCATGGAAATGAATACGAGAATACAAGTAGAGCATCCAGTTACAGAGATGGTCTCAGGTGTAGACTTAATAAAACAACAAATCAGAATGCATGCTGGTAAATCTTACCCATCTTTCCTTGAAAATTTTCACTTAAGGGGGCATTCAATAGAATGCCGCATTAATGCAGAAGATCCAGCTAATGAATTTGCACCTTCACCAATGGAAATAACCAGTTTTCACATGCCTGGAGGAAAAGGTGTTCGGGTTGACAGTCATGCTTATGCGGGATATAAAATCCCCACATATTATGATTCAATGATAGGAAAATTGATTGTTTCCGCAAGTTCCAGAGAACGGGCAATCATTCGGATGGAGCGTGCATTGGAAGAATGCATTATTGAAGGTCCGAAGACAACAATTCCATTTCACCAGGCCATCATGCGGGATGATCAATTTAAAAGTGGTAATTTCGATACGAGTTATTTGGAAAATTTTGATTTTAGTGACACAGATTAACTTTAGAGGAATACATTAATGAATGTACCAAATGATTTATTATACACCAGTGATCATGAATGGGTGAGTGTTGAAGGAAATGTGGCCACCGTAGGTATAACTGATTTTGCCCAAAGCGAACTGGGCGATATTGTATTTGTTGAATTTCCAGAGTTGAATTCAACTGTGGAAAAAGGGCAATCCACAGGTTCTATAGAAGCAGTAAAAACAGTTGCTGATCTTTATATGCCCATATCCGGTACCGTAATTGCAGTGAATGAAAACCTAGATAAAAACCCTGAAGCAGTTAACGATACACCATATGATGATGGTTGGATGGTAAAAATCGAGATAACTAACCAAGATGAAATAAGTGACCTATTAACTGCCCCCGCATATAATGATCTAATTTCGTAAATTTAACTATAATGATGAATTCAAAAGTCTATAACCATTTACTATCGGTTCGAAAAAAGAAGGGTGCCGGTTATATTGTACTCATTGACCCTGATAAAAAAAGTGAAAATGATCTACAAGAAAAGGTCAAATCAATTAACGATTCAGGTGTAGATGCAATATTCGTTGGCGGTAGTCTAATGATGGATAGTCGTTGCAGTGACCGTGTTTCTCAAATAAAGTCTCTGGCTGAAATTCCTGTGATATTTTTTCCAGGTGGTATTAGCCAACTTAACAGTCATTATGATGCGATTCTTTTTATGTCTATTATATCAGGTAGGAATCCCCATTATTTAATCGGTGAACAGGTTATTGCTGCACCCATCATAAATGACTTGGGCATTGAGGTTATACCAACTGGGTATTTATTGCTGGATGGAGACAGTAACTCTGCAGTACAGTTTATGAGCGGTACGGCTCCTATTCCTATGGATAAACCGGATATTTCAATAGCACATGCACTTGCTGCCCAATATTTAGGAAAACAATTAATATATCTTGAAGCCGGTAGCGGCGCAAAACAGGCAGTGACAAATGAGTTGATTAAAAAAGTATTTGAACAAGTGGATATCCCCATGATAGTTGGTGGAGGGATTCGAACGCCGGAGGTCGCCAGAGAAAAGGTTGAATCTGGAGCTAGTTTTGTGGTCACAGGGACTATAATTGAAGAAAATAATAATGGAAACATCTTGAAAAATTTTGCAGAAGCTGTACATGTGAACGAAACATGAGTGCTAAAATAGATTCTAGGCAGATAATTTCCATTAGTGCAGACGTTAAACGGGCCATGCTTGATGCTTGCGCAAAAGATATTGACATCGCAGCAACTATATTGACTGACGCTGTAAAAAATGGTAGTAAAATACTGTGGTGTGGTAATGGAGGTAGCGCTGCGGATGCCCAACACATGGCCACTGAACTTATGGGTGGGCTTCGAGATCATGATCGACCAGCGATCGCATCCATTGCATTAACTACAGATTCATCTTTTCTTACTGCATGGTCGAATGATACAGATTTCAATACAATATTTTCCCGACAGGTTGATGGCTTGGGAAAGGCTGGCGATGTACTTATTGCGATTTCCACAAGTGGTAACTCAGAAAATATTGTGCAAGCTGTTGACAGGGCGAAGGCAATGGATATGGCTGTAATCATTTTAACTGGTCAATCCGGCGGCAGATTACGTGAAAAAGGTGATGTAATAATTCGTATACCTAGCGATGATACCCAGCGTATTCAGGAAGGACATTTACTGGCTGAGCATATTATGTGCGAAGTGGTAGAAAATGCTATTTTAAATTAGAGGTATTAATAGGTTGAAGACCTATCTTAAGGATTACCTTACTATGCTTCGCGTTGAAAAAAATCTTTCACCCAATTCTATCTCCGCCTACAATGGTGATTTAAAACGCTATCTTGATTTTTTATCTAATGATCAATCATTAATAGATCTCGATGATATCCGACAGATCCATATCCGCAGTTTTATCCGCTATTTAAATGATATCCATCTGGCACCAATAAGTATCACACGATCGTTTTCATCGATACGATCTTATCATGAATTTTTATCAATGGAAAAGTTGGTAAAGAAAAATCCAACCCAGTTATTGGATCCCCCAAAACTGCCAAAAAAAATACCGCAGGTTTTGTCTGTTATTGAAATAGAAGCAATTATTAATGCAGTGGTTACCAAAGATTTAATGGGTTACAGGGATAAGGCCATTCTGGAAGTTTTATATTCTGCTGGGTTACGTGTGTCTGAATTATGTCAACTGGTAGTTCAGAAAGATTTACCGGATATACAAATGCTTCGCGTAATTGGAAAAAAAAAGAAAGAACGATTTGTTCCTATCGGTAATAATGCAATCCAAGTGATTGATGATTACCTTAAATATGTTCGATACAAACTAGCAGATAGAGGTAAACATAATGGATGCTTATTTCTTAGTAATAATGGTAAAGCATTGACACGTATGACTGTATATAATATCTTGAAAAAATGGACGCAAGCTGCAGGAATTACTAAAAGAGTTTATCCACATATATTGCGTCATTCCTTTGCGACCCATTTATTGGATGGTGGCGCAAATTTACGGGAAGTTCAATTAATGTTAGGCCATGCTGATATTTCAACTACTCAAATTTATACTCATCATGACAAATTATTTTTGACATCAGAAGTTCAAAAATTTCACCCACGATGGTAATATATGTTATTTCGATTACCACCTGAAGTACTAGTTTTATTAATTCCTGTACTATTATTTGCTCTAGTATTTCATGAATTTTCTCATGCTTGGGTTGCGAACAAACTGGGGGACCCTACTGCACGCTATGCTGGTCGCTTAACGTTGAACCCAATGGCGCACCTTGACCCGATTGGTGGGCTAATGATCCTTTTTGTTGGTTTTGGTTGGGCAAAACCAGTACCAGTAGACATTCGTTATTTACGTAACCCGCGGGTAGATATGATGAAGATTGCTTTTGCCGGCCCGGTTTCCAATCTACTCCTTGCATTTATTGGAGGTACAATTCTACGGTCAGGTTTTGTACATGGAACTGTGGCCATGATGATCATGTTATTTACTCAAATCAACATTATGCTGGCCGTATTTAATATGATTCCAATTGCGCCTTTAGATGGTTCACAGATCTTTTCGGGTCTGTTAATTCGAACAAATCCAGAACTTGTTAGAAATTTGCAAATATATGGTCCTCAGATACTGATGGGTGCTATCCTTATTGGTTATTTTACACCAATTTCCCCAATCTGGTGGTTAATGAGTCCGTTTGTAAAATTTTTTCTGTTTCTTTTTGCTGGACTGTAACCCAAAGTTAAAATTAATGTTTAAAAAAAACACCCATCATCGTAATCAGGGCAGGCCCCTTATTTGGACAGGCTTCCTTTTTGTGATTGTGGTTTGGCTAATGTATTATTTAAATCAGTTGGCGCGCGACACAGGGTAATATGCAGCAGCTAGTTGAATGTGTCCCTAATTTTAGTGAAGGTCGTGATCTTGCGAAGATAAATAATATTACAGCCAGTATTGAAGCAGTTCCTGGGATTACATTGTTGGATGTTGATCCAGGCGCTGATACCAATCGAACAGTGGTGACATTTGTGGGACCTATTGAAGCAGTTGAAGAAGCAGCTTTTCAAGCGATAAAATCAGCGGGAGAAGTTTTGGATATGCGTAGTCATAAAGGTGCTCATGCACGAATGGGCGCTACGGATGTATGTCCATTTATACCTGTTAGCGGTGTTTCTATGGATGATTGTATATCCCTTTCGAAGCGAGTTGGTAAACGTGTTGGCGAAGATTTATCGATTCCAGTTTATTTGTATGAAAATTCTGCCCAGACACCCAAACGTAAAAACCTGGCAACTATACGGTCAGGCGAATATGAAGGATTAAAAGATAAACTGGCTGATCCTGCGTGGTGCCCCGATTTTGGACCAACTGATTTTCATGAACAGGCCGGTGCCACTATAATCGGTGCTAGAGAATTCCTGATTGCTTATAATATCAATCTCAACACATTGGATAAGCGTTTGGCCACTGATATTGCGTTCGAGTTACGGGAGAAAGGGAGAGCCCTTAGACGCAATAACCTAGATTCACCTAATCTGCTTGATGGTGATATCATACGGTATGAGGATGGTGACTATCCTTGTAGCTTGTGTGATTATGTAGGGAATGGTCCAGCAGATATTGTGGATCACAATAATAGTGAACATGGATATGATTTAGAAAATGTACTTAAAGATCGTGGTTACAACAGTAATGATCTAGTCGGAAGACCTGTATTAAAGCCAGGTCTGTTTAAGGATGTAAAGGCCGTTGGCTGGATCATTGATGAATATGGATGCGCCCAGATATCCATTAATTTTACAAATTACCATAAATCAACTATACACGATGTGTTTGACATGGCCTGTAAGTTAGCAGAGGAACGTGGTTTGCGTGTTACCGGTAGCGAATTAGTTGGCTTAATTCCACTTAATGCATTGCTGATGGCCGGTAACCATTATTTAATAAAACAGCGCTGTACACCGGGTGTACCAGAAACACGGCTTGTTGAAGTAGCAGTTCAATCTTTGGGACTGAATAGTGTATCTTCTTTTGTACCAAAAGAAAAAATAATTGATTATGCTGTGAGTGATTCGAGAAACAAACTAGCTGGTATGTCTTTGCAAGACTTTACCGATGAATTATCTACAAATTCAGTTGCTCCGGGAGGTGGTAGTGTCGCGGCACTTGTTGGCGGACTTGGTTCAGGGCTCGTATCCATGGTAGCGGCATTAACCCATGAAAAAAAAGGCTTCGATGATTATCGTGATGAATTGGAAGCTATTGGTATAAAAGCACAGACGATAAAACGACAGCTTACTGCTCTTGTTGATGAGGATACGGATGCATTTAATGCAGTAATAAAGGCTAATCGGTTACCGGATTCCACCAAGGAAGAAATGACCACCAAAGAAATGGCGCTACTGGAGGCAAATAAACGGGCTATTACTGTACCCTTGGAAGTAGCTAAACTATCACATCAGGTGTTAGAATTAGCATTGGATTTAGTTAATAGAGGTAATCCTAATTCTGTTAGTGATGTGGGTGTTGCTGGTGAAGTCGCTTATGCAGGCGTTCGCGGTGGATCACTCAATGTTTTTATAAACCTGTCAGCAGTTGATTCGGACCCTGAATTTATTGTAGAGGTAAAAAAAGAGGTAGAACTACTTCTTCAGCAGGCAACTTCTCTAAGAGATAAGATATTTACTGATTCTCTTAATACCATTAATAGGTAATGAAACCTATACTTTCTCTACCTGAGGACCTGCGCAATAAAATTTCTGCTGGTGAGGTAGTAGAACGCCCTGCGTCTGTTGTAAAAGAACTCCTTGAAAACAGTATAGATGCGGGTGCGACGGAGATAACTGTTGTCGTAGAGAAAGGTGGCCACCAGCTGATTCAAGTTCGAGATAATGGGCACGGGATTACAGCAGATGGACTAGCGCAGGCTTTTCTAAGATATACTACGAGTAAAATATCCAAAGTTGATGATCTGTTTAAGATACGAACACTAGGGTTTCGGGGGGAAGCACTCGCCAGTATTGCGTCAGTATCAGAAATAAATGTGGCTTCATCAGTAGATGATTCCCCAGGGTATCAAATGGATTTGATCAATGGTGTTACCGATGCTATTAAAGCGGCCTCGCCAATAGGGGGGACAGAGATTACTGTACGGAATCTATTTTATAATACTCCAGCACGGAAAAAATTCCTGAAATCAGCTACAACTGAATTCCGGCAAATTGTGAAAATGCTACGTCGGTTTGGACTGGAATTTCCTGAAGTTTCTTTCCAACTGGTGCATAATGATAAAACTATATTGAATCTAACGCCAGAAAGTCTTGAAGAAAGAATTATAGCTTTAACAGATCCTTCTTATGGGGATCAATTACTGCCAGTAAATATGATAAAAGGTGATTACAATATATCTGGATTTGTCGGCACACTGAATCTCGTACGGGGACGACCAGGAGACCAGTATCTTTTTGTTAACCGCAGATTTATTCAAAATCGACTTCTTAATTCGGCGGTTTATTCAGCATATGAATCCCTAGTAAAAAGGGGTGAATATCCTTTTTCATTGTTGAATCTAGTATTACCAACTGACCAATTGGATGTAAATGTACATCCGAGAAAGATTGAAGTACATTTTACCGATGAATGGCGCATTTATCATGTGGTAAAATCAGCGGTAAGAGAAGCACTGGCTAGTATTTTGGCAACAATTCCATCATTTGAACAGCATGTTGGACAAATGGTAACATTTGGAAAAGAAATTGATCCAAATCAACGCCAGGAACCACTGTGGTTCACGCCTGCCAAGCAATCGGATAGTGGTTCTGATCTGCAACGTGCGAAAGAATATGTCAGCAACTTAGCAGACCAAAAAGAAGAAGCCTCTGCAATCGAAGGTAGCATCATGTGGCAAATACATGACAAATACATCATCAGTCAGATCAATAGTGGCCTGGTAATAATTGATCAGCATGTGGCGCACGAACGCGTATTATTTGAAGATGCGTTGCTTGCGTTTGATTCGACGCCCTTATCGGCGCAGACACTATTATTTCCTGAAATATTGAAGTTTTCTACAGATGAATATTCCGTCCTATTGGATATCCTACCATATCTGGAAAAATTGGGATTTCGAATGAAAGAAAATGGTCAAAATAAGATTTTACTTGAAGCTATTCCGTCGGATATGGGCTGGGGTAATGAAAATTCAGTGATCAGGGATATAATTGATCATTATGTGGCTAATCGAGAAAAGTCCAGTTCATATGTAGAAAACCTGGCTGCTTCTTTTGCCTGCCATGCGGCTGTCAAAGCAGGAGATTCATTGACTATAGAAGAAATGCAAGTATTGGTAAATCGCCTTTTTTCTACAAAACATCCATATTATTGTCCGCATGGTCGCCCAATTATTGTTCAATTATCGCTGGCAGAACTTGATCAGCGTTTTGAACGTAGCTAGATATTGATTTTATTATGGATTTTAACCGATCCAATCCTAAACCAGTTCTTGCTATTGTAGGCCCCACAGCGATTGGTAAAACGACCGCTGCCATTGATGTGGCAAAAAAAGTAAATGGTGAGATCATCGGCCTTGATTCACGGCAAATATACAAAGGAATGGCCATTGGAACGGCACAACCTACTGTTGAAGAATTGGCAGCAGCACCGCATCATCTTATCGGCATAAAAGACCCAGATTCAGCTATATCAGCTGGGAAATATGCTAAATTGGTTTTAAATCTGGTTAAGGATATTTCTGAAAGGGGAAAAGAACCAATTATTTGTGGAGGCGCAGGATTATATTATCAAGCTATAACAAAGGGTATATTCTCTGAGAGCGAGACCGATCTAGATGTAAGAGAAAAACTTATTCAGGAATATGAAGAAACTGGTCCGGATGGATTACTAAACCGATTACAGGAATTAGACCCAGAGTATGCAGTAAAAGTCCATCCAAATAATAAAAAAAGGCTTGTCAGAGCGTTAGAGATTTATACAGTAACGGGAAGACCGCCATCAGAGCATTTCAACAGACAGGGAAAAATCGGTAAACTGACATTAAATCTTTTCACGGTTTTACTTACTATTGATATGAAGACATTAGAAAAACGTATAGCAAAACGTACTGGCAGAATGTTAAATAGTGGTTGGATCGAAGAAACAAAAATGCTACGTAAAGGAAATGACTCTATTGGCATCCACCCGATGGATTCCATTGGGTATCGACAAATCGTTGCTTTCCTTGATGGTAAGGTAAATAAAGAAGAACTTAAAGAAAAAATCATATTGCGAACCCGCCAATATGCACGACGGCAATTACAATGGTTTAGACAAGAAAATATTGATCTTACCATTGATATTGGAATAGCTCCGGATAAGATTGCAGACCACATTGTCACTGGTTATAAGAAACAATGATAATTACTTGGAAAAACTGCTTGGCAGACACTGTTCACTAATGTAATATGGCCGTGATTTTTGACCCTTTAATTAGCTACGGAGATAGCAAAAAGGGCAGCAATAAGGCCTCTGGTCGTGCAGAGCGTTGAAAAGCGTTAGAAAAGCTGCCCCCAGGGTTTTTTTGGTTTCAGGAATGAGCCTATGACAAAAAAACAAACCATATTACTAGATAAAACAGCCATAAGCAGAACCGTTGCCAGATTGAGTCATGAGATTTTGGAACGAAACCATAACCCAGATAATTTGGCGTTGATAGGGATTCAAACGCGGGGTGAACCCTTATCTAAAAGAATACATTCCCAAGTTTCCGAATATTCTGGTGCTGAGATAGTCTTAGGCTCACTTGATATAACATTTCACCGTGATGATTTCCGGGATCGATTAGTGGTGCCTCAAGTTAAGGGCACGAATATCCCCTTTTCCTTAGATGATAAAATTGTTGTTTTGATAGATGACGTTCTTTTTACCGGCAGGACAATCCGGGCAGCTATAGATGCATTAAATGCATTTGGGCGACCAAAATCCATTCAGTTGGCTGTATTGGTGGATAGAGGACACAGAGAAATGCCTATTCGAGCAGATTTTGTTGGGAAGAATATTCCTACCCATGAGGGAGAACATGTAGCTGTTCGGTTAAAAGAAGTGGATAATAAAGATGCCGTGCTACTCTTGAAATACGTTCAGGATAATTAAATAATGCAGGAAAAACACCTCCTAGGACTTGAACATTATCCAGCTGAAGATATAGTTAGTATTATTGATACAGCTTTCAGCTTTCGAGAGGTACTTGATCGACCGATCAAGAAAGTGCCATCCCTGCAAGGGAAAACAATTGTAAATCTATTTTTTGAGAATTCCACACGCACACGAATCAGTTTTGAATTGGCTCAAAAACGACTTAGTGCTGATACAGTGAATTTCTCAGCATCCTCGAGCAGTTTAAAAAAAGGTGAAAGTTTTAAAGATACGGTTCAAAATATCGAGGCAATGAAAATTGATGCTATCGTTATGCGCCACCCTGATCCTGGCGCTTCATTACATTTGACAAAATATGTTGATGCGGTGGTAATTAATGCTGGAGATGGTACCCATGAACATCCCACACAAGCTATTTTGGATATGACCAGTCTTCAGGAACGTTTTGGGAAAGTAAAAGACCTAAGAATTGGAATCATCGGTGATATAATGTACAGTCGAGTGGCTCGGAGCAATATCTATGGTTTGAAAAAGTTGGGTGCAGATGTTATACTTTGTGGACCAACTACTTTAATTCCACCCCACATCGATAGCCTCGGCGTTAAAGTAACCCATGATCTTGATGAAGTTTTAGACTGGGCTGATGCCATTAATGTGTTGCGGATCCAACTGGAGCGTATGGATCGAGGGTTGTTTCCTTCAGTGCGTGAATATCGTAACCTATTTGGTATTACTTCAGAACGCTTGCAAAAACATAAAAAAGAGATTGTGATCATGCATCCTGGTCCAATGAATCGCGGTATTGAAATCGATAGTTCTGTTGCAGATGGTAAAGAAGCAATAATTCTGGATCAGGTTCTCAATGGGGTTGCGTCCCGTATGGCCATTTTATATTTGTTGCTAGGCGGAAAACCAGAAAATAATTGAGTAATAAATGAATTTGAAAAAACTACCTAAGAAACTTCTGCTAAAAGGGGGTACAATTCTGGATCCGTTATCTGGAAGGTCTAAGAAGGGTAATGTTGAAATAGAGCAAAATAAAATTAAATCGATTAGTTCTGCTGTTAGTGCAAAAGGTGAAAATATGATCGATTGTTCTGGCCTTGTAATCACCCATGGATTTTGTGATCTACATGTTCACTTTCGTGAACCGGGACGTGAAGACAAGGAAACATTACAAACCGGTTCTCGAGCGGCATTAGCAGGTGGTTTTACCCGTGTATGTATAATGCCGAATACGTCACCTCCTTTAGATTCACCTGAATCAATACGTTTTATTGTTGAAAAGGCAGAAGAATGTCCAGTGCATATACACCCTATTGGAGCAGTAACAAAAGGACAAAAAGGTCAAGAATTAACTGAGGTTCAAGGAATCATTTCCGAGGGGGCTGTCGCTTTAAGTGACGATGGTCTACCTATATCTGATGCCCAGGTTATGCGGTTGGCTTTGGAATACACTTCTATGTTTGATAAGCCGGTTATCAATCATGCAGAAGATGAATGTTTACGTAATAATGGCCTAATGAATGAAGGAGAAATTTCCACACGCCTCGGTCTAGCTGGCAATCCGTCCTTGGCAGAGGCTATAATGATTCAGCGGGATCTTGAATTGGCGAATATGATTCAGGCAAAACTTCATGTACCCCATGTTACTTCCGCAAGTGGATCTGCGAATATTCGCAGGATGAAAAAATCAAACCAAAATATTACAGCAGAAGTAACACCGCACCATTTGTTTTTTAATGAAAAAGCACTTTTAGAATACAATACAAACTTTAAAGTTGCACCACCGATTCGCACTGAGAATGATCGCAAGGAATTGATCAAAGCGGTAAAGGACGGCACTATCGATTGTATTGCAACCGATCATGCACCCCATACAATCGAGGAAAAAGAAGCCACTTTTGAAATAGCACCGTTTGGTATGATCGGTTTAGAAAGCTGCTTTGGTGCTGCGAATAAAGTTTTGGACATGCCACTGAAAGAATTATTAAAATTATTGACTGTAAACCCAAGGCGTATTATGGGCTTTGATAATGATCTGTTTACAATAGGCTGTCCTGCTGAACTGACGATTTTTGATCCCGATCAAGAATGGATATTCAAAGAAAATAATATCTATTCCAAATCACGTAACACGCCTTTTTTTGGTGAAAAGCTCAAGGGGAAGATTCACTTTACCATTAGTAAGGGGTTCATAGCTGATCTAAAATAAACCAAAACCCTCCTAAGTTTTATAGGGTTATTAATTATTGACAAGCGTAAACGTATAAGGCTATTTTCAGCGGCTTTATTCGAAGTGAAAAATGATGAAAACATTTTCGATAAAACAGTCAGAAATAGAGAAAAATTGGATTCTTGCCGATGCGGAAGGAAAAATTCTGGGGAGATTTGCAGCCGAAATTGCCCAACTTCTTAAGGGCAAGCATAAACCAACTTACACACCGCATATGGATATGGGTGATTGTGTTGTTATAATCAATGCAGAAAAGATTGTACTTACCGGATCGAAAGAAAAGGATAAAACCTATTTCAGTCATTCAGGATACCCTGGGGCGACTTCTTTTGTGGACGTCGAACAAATGCGTCGTACCCATCCGGAACGAATTCTTGAATCGGCAATAAAAGGCATGCTGCCAAAAAACAAGTTGGGACGCAAAATGATGACCCATCTGCGCATTTATGCTGGTTCAGATCATCCTCATGCGGCACAGAATCCTAGTGTACTGGATAAATAATTAATGCCAATAACTACAGAAAACGGTACTGGCCGACGGAAAGCAGCAATTGCCAGAGTCTACCTCTCTTCTGGCAAAGGGAAGATTAAGATAAATGGTCGGGATTTTAGGGAATACTTATGCCGTGAATCTTTAGCTAATGTAGTTCTAGAACCATTGGATGCAATTGATAAAGTTGATGCATATGATTTTAATATAAGCGTAAAAGGCGGTGGTCTTACTGGCCAGGCAGGAGCTATCCGTTTAGGTATAGCCAGAGCATTATTGAAGGATAATGCTGATTTCCATCCCGTGCTGAAGGCAGCGGGTTATTTAAAAAGAGATGCACGTAGAGTGGAAAGAAAAAAATATGGTCAGCCAGGTGCACGAAAACGATTCCAGTTTTCCAAACGTTAACATTTTATAATGTCTGAAGTTAATTTCGAAAATTTACTTAGTACCGGTGCCCATTTTGGGCATGTAACCAGAAAATGGCATCCTTCATATGAACCGTTTATACTGATGGAGAAAAATGGGGTTCATATTATTAATTTGGAAGAGACACTCGCCGGATTAAAGAAAGCACAGGATTTTTTAAGTGGCATTGTAAAGAAAAATGGTGAAGTACTTTTTGTCGGGACCAAGAAACAAGCCAAAGATATCGTGCAACAGGAAGCGGACCGCTGTGGAATGTTCTATGTAGTTGAACGCTGGCTGGGGGGCACACTGACCAATTTTTCAACCATCAAGAAAAGTATTAAACGTTTACAAATACTTGAAAAAGAAGGCTCAGATATTTATGAAAATTTAACAAAAAAAGAGGTTCAAAAACTCAATCGCGAACGGGTAAAACTTGCTGATCAGCATCGAGGTATCAAAGACATGCGTCGTGTTCCCGATGTTGTAATTATTGTAGATGCCAATTATGAATCAACTGCAGTGCAAGAAGCCTTGAGACTGGAAATTCCAGTTATTGCCATTGTTGATACCAATACTGACCCCACAATCGTGAGCCATGTAATACCAGCTAACGATGATTCTATTCGTACAATTCAGCTAATCATTTCAGCTTTGAGCGATACCATCCTATCAGCACAAGTGAAGGAAGCTGATGAAACAGAGGATGGCGGAAAAAGTGAAATAGAAATTCAACCAGTAATGCAGAATGATGATGAAGATAAAAAAGAAAAACTAAAGACAGATGACACTGCTGAATCGGATCAGGGAATTGAGGATGAGACAAAAGGTAAAGAAGAAGAAAATTTGGAAGATTCGGATAACGATTTAATTGATGAAGAAGTAGCAGATGAACCACAAGGTGATAAAGAAGAAGCAAAAGAAGATCATAAATCTGAGAGTGATTAATGAATATTGATGCTAAGATTGTAAAAGAATTGCGTGATAAAACAGGCGCAGGGATGATGGACTGTAAACGGGCCTTAGTAGATACTAATGGCGACCTTGAAAAGGCGGTGGAAGCATTACGTAAAGCAGGTGTGGCCAAGGCAGAGAACAAAGGCACACGTTCTGCAAAAGAAGGATTGGTTTTTAGCTATATACACCATGGTGGAAGACTGGGCGTTCTTGTGGAAGTGAACTGTGAGACAGATTTTGTGGCAAAAACAGACGGGTTTAAAGAATTGGTTCATAATTTGGCTATTCAAATTGCTGCGACAAACCCCGTTTCTGTTAGTCGTGAACAAGTTCCTGAAGAATTGGTAAAATCTGAGGAAGATATCTATACTGAACAGGCAAAAAATTCCAAAAAACCAGATAAGGTGATTGAAAAAATCGTTTCTGGTAAAATGGATAAATATTTTCAAGAAATTTGTTTACTTGAACAACCCTTTATTAAAGATCCAGATAAAATAGTGAAGGATCTTATCACAGAATCTATTGCCACTCTGGGTGAGAATATTTCTGTAGGACGTTATATTCGTTACGCGGTTGGCGAGTCCAATAACGGCCAACAATAATTCCTAATGCCTGAAACGGCTTACCAGCGGGTTCTTCTCAAATTATCGGGAGAAGTACTGGCGGGAGAAGAGGGTTTTGGGATTGATCCCGTGAAAGCCACAGAGTTGGCTACTGAAGTAAAATCAATTCATGACTTGGGTATTGATATCGGCTTGGTTATTGGGGCTGGGAATATATTCAGAGGGATGACGGCTGCCGCAAAGGGTATGCAGCGCGTTACCGGTGATTATCTTGGTATGCTGGCAACGATTATGAATGCAGTCTGTGTGCAAGATGCTCTAGAGAATTTAGGATCTGTAACCCGAACATTATCTGCAATTACAGTGGCACAAATAGCTGAACCCTATATTCGTCGCCGCGCTATCCGGCATTTGGAAAAAGGTCGGATTGTTGTAGTGGCAGGCGGCACGGGGAATCCATACTTCACTACTGATACAGCTGCGGCATTACGTGCAACTGAATTGGGTGCGGAAGTATTGATCAAAGGTACAAAAGTTGATGGTGTATATGATAAAGACCCGGTTGTACATTCTGATGCGGTCAAATATGATCGAGTTTCTTACAAAGAGGCAATTCAGAAAGAACTCCGGATTATGGACATGACAGCTATATCACTGTGCAAAGAAAATTCATTACCGATCAAAGTATTTAATATCAATCATACCGGGGACCTGAAAAAGCTTATTCTTGGTGAACCGATTGGCACTTTAGTGGTGGACTAAATCAATGATCAAGGATATAATTGAAGATGCGATTCACCGTATGGATCAAGCCATCATTCATACCAGGGCGGAAATGAATAAAGTCCGAACAGGAAGAGCAAATCCTGAATTGGTGGAAACGCTTAAAATATCATATTATGATACTTTAACGCCATTGAACCAGCTTGCTACTATTTCAGTCCCTGAGCCGCGGCTGATTACGATACACCCATTTGATAAATCAGTAGTTCCCGATATCGAAAAAGTAATCTTGGAAAGCAATCTCGGGTTAACCCCGAATAATAGTGGTGAGGTTATACATATCCCGATCCCGCCATTATCTGAAGAACGGCGTAGAGACCTGACAAAATATGTCCATCAATTAACAGAAGAAGGTAGGATCGCTGTGAGAAATGTACGGCGCGATGCTATACACCATATAAAAGATTTACAAAAGGATGATCATTTATCTGAAGATGAGATTAAACGCTCTGAAATAAAAATTCAGGATATTACAGATGGGCATATAAAAACGCTGAATGAAATGATGGAAAGCAAAGAAATAGAATTGATGGAAGTCTAGTAGAGTGAAAGTTATTCTATTTAAAAAGCCCCTTTTTTTAAAGGGGCTTTTTAATAACAAGATTATTTAATTTGACCTAGTCGCATTTAGACCAACCACACTGTCGGCAAATCATACAACCATTTTCATTGACTATATTACTGCAGTTGTAAGGACTACCTTCTTCACAAACTCCTACTTCTACTTCTACGGCAGTTGGTGCCATTGTTATCAATGGTTTTTGGTCTCCCTCAGCGTCTCCGTTGGCACTTTGTTGTTGTTCTCTTTCCCGTAGATAGTCATCCAATGCTTTTCCAATAGCATCTGGAGTAGATAATATTAGGCGTCCATCTTCCCAAGTTGGGTTAGGGCCAGAAATGCCTTTTAATTGGCGTACGACTGAATTTGGATTAACTCCAGAACGTAATGCTAAGGATATTAGACGGCTTATTGCCTCTGATTGTGCAGCTGCATTTCCTCCGGCCTTTCCAATGGTTGTAAATACTTCACATAAACCTTCTTGATCTTCGTTGATGGTGATATATAGAGAACCTTCCCCTGTACGTATTCGCCTGGTTACACCATTCGTAATTACCGGACGACCCCGAGGAGTGGGCGTTACTTTCGAAGCGTTTTTATTTTTTGCATTAGCAGTTGCCACAGTGTGATTATCCTCGTCCTCTTTCTCTGTTATTAGGATGCCTTCTCTTGATCCTTCTCTGTAGACGGTAATACCCTTTAAGTTGGATTTGTAGGCAGTCATATAAATTTCAGCCACCGTTTCTACAGTGATATCCTCAGGTAGATTTACTGTGGAAGAGATGGAACTGTCTATATATTTTTGAATAACACCTTGCATGTTAACCCGAAAAAATGGATCGATATTATGTGCCGTAACAACGTGGTCCGGGATTTGTTCGTCAGTACCAAAAAGTTTCTTGATTGTGGGGTGATAAACCTTATACTCACTAAAATCTTTACCGTAGCCATCATTCTTCTTCACCCGTCGTGTATAACTAGTAGCAAATATAGGTTCCACACCAGAAGTTACCCCCGCAACAATCGCACCGCTACCGGTAGGAGCAACAGTTGTGATCGTCGAATTACGGATACCATTTTTCTGGATCTTATCCCGCGTGGCTCTAGGTAGATTTTTTACGAATTTGCTTTTACTAAAACCAGGCCAGTCAAACTTTGGATACTGCCCCTTTTCCTGAGAAAGATCGACACTGGTCCCATACGCCGTGTCACGAAAAATTTTCATGATTTGATCGGTAGTCTGAAGGGCATCTTCGCTATCATATTTAATACCCATTTTCATTAACATATCGCCCAGGCCTAGTATTCCCAGTCCGATCCTGCGGTCATTTATGGCATTATCTTTCTGTACTTCCAATGCGTGACGATCAGCATTATAGTCTACAACATTATCGAGGAAGCGGGTTCCGACGGACACTGTTTCCTTGAATTCATCGATCATAAAGTTGCCACTTTTATCAACAAATCGTTCTAGATTCACAGCACCTAGGTTACAACAGCCGCCGTCAGGCAGTGGTTGTTCAGCGCAGGGATTGGTGGAGACTAACGGACTACAATATTCAGCGTTGTGGTGATCCTTCATGGTATCCCAGAAAAGTAAACCGGGTTCTGCGCTGGCGTGAGCATTGGTGATAATTTGTTCCCACAGGTCACGTGCCCGTACTGTTTTATAGGTCTTACCATTCCAGTGTAGGTCGAAGTTCGAATCTTCTTCAACAGCTTTCATAAAGCTATGGGTCAGGAGTATCGAAATGTTTGAATATTTGACCATATTAATATCGCCTGTCTTGATACTGATAAATTTTTCAATGTCGGGATGATCTACACGGAGGGTCTGCATATTGGCACCTCGCCGCCCGTGTTGAGCAATGGTATTGGTATTTTCAGAAAAAAGATTCATAAAACCAGTAGGGCCGCAGGATTCGCCACCGGTACCATTGATAGACTCGCCAGAAGGCCGCAGGACCGAGAGATCATGACCGCAACCACCACCGTACTTATAGGTTAAGGCTTCGCTAGTTACGGTTTTGTATATTTCATCGATGGCATCATCCTTGATGGCCATGACATAGCAATTATTCAATGTAGTTGTAATATCTTCACGACCAGCGCCATGCATGATCCTACCGCCAGGGACAAATTTAAAATCTTCCAGTATAGAAAAGAATTTAGCTTCCCATTTTTTCTGCAGTTTCTTACTCTTTTCAACAGAGGATAGGGCGGAAGCTTGTCGTTTCCAAATTTCCCATGGATGGTTTTCCCACGGTGCGAGGTATTTATTTTTTAAAACGTCAGCGCCGAGTTCATCATCAGTATAATAATTTTCTATACGATAGGCTTCCGGAATTTCCTCCGTCTGTGTTTTTCCATTCGCTTCTTCCTGGATTTTTTTAACTTTTTCTACAAGTTCTGGATCGAACTTCTTTCCCTCGTTTGAAGGAAGCGAAAAATCAAATTCCATTGCTTCTGCCATATGTGACCTCTTAATTGGTATGTGGTGGTTACAATTTTAAAAAAACTACGGCTGGCAAGTGAATAAGCGATTAATCGCTTGGTTGGCAACTATTAATATATTTTACAAAGAATAGTTCTTCAAGAAGAAAAGTGAATTTACCGTATTTGTCGACAAGAAAATTTAAAGTGGATAGTGTAAAGTGATATAATTGAAATATGCAACACGTCAGAATTCACGATGGTTATTATCTAATAATCTTATTTAATTATGATATCTATCGACGGTGAGCTTTGAAAAATTTTCAACCTAGGATCGGCGACCAAAAATATTGATTACTTTACCGGAATTCCCAGTGGAACATCAGGCGTGAAGAGACCAAAGGGGTATGTATTGGGTGTAACAATCGTACCAGTAGTGAACGTGAAGGGAACTTCCGTACCTGAGTCAAACACAATTTCCAGCAACCCTGCCTTGTAGCCGTTTTCCGGTCCCGAAAAATGTATCGCGTACTGATTATTTGATGTTTTTGAGAGTTCTGAATCCTTCCATACTTTTCCAATAACGGGGACACGAAAGTCCCGGGCGTTTTCATTCACCGCTTCCCATTTTGTAACCTTATAGTTCACATTTGAAAGCACCTCAAGGTAGATGCTGTCAGCACTAACAGACCAGTCAACCTTTGGTATTGTGCTTTCGGTGATCACAGCATTATAGAATGCCACTAGGCTGCCCAAGTTATAGGTGCCGTTTAATCCGTGGTTTGCATTTGGTACGTACTGGATGTATTTATCACCAACTAAATCATCCCAGTAAAATTGCCAGGAATCGGTGACGAAAAATTCATCACCGGTGGCATTGATTAAAAATTTTGGTAAGGTTAACTGATCAATAAAGGAATAGGGTTCCACCAGTTCCATTAAACGAGCATATTCTTTCGAACCCGTCCAGTTCATAACACCCTCATTTATATAGTCATTTATGGCAGGGGACCATGCACCATAACAACGCCAGTGGTGATTAAAAGATGATTCCACATTAAGCATATCTATCACTACAGGTATAATAGCAATGACCCGGTCATCAACGATTGCTGTTGTCCAGGTTGTCCAACCCCGTTTTGATGCACCGGCAACAACGAAGCTGTCAACGGGCTTACTCAAATCTGCACTGATTTTCTGGACCACATCCATGGCCCGGACTACGGCTCTCGTCATAGGTAGACGAGCCAGCCACTCAACATCCTCATCCTTGGCACCGCCTTCCAGATACTGTCGCCAGCCGTAGGCAATAAGATCATCTTCAAAACGATCATCCTTTTCATCGTTAACATAATTAAGCGGTTGAAAAGGAATGTTACTGATCTCGGCAATAATTGACTTGGTTCCTACAGCTGCCTGAATCAGTAGTTCGTTTGCAGCCTGCGGTTTTTCATCCTCGGTTGAACCACCGCCAATAACCATCAGTGCTTCGGTTTCTGTTACCTCATTCGGTACGACTATGGTTAACCAGTGCCACCATTCCGGATGGTTTACTTCCTGTTTTGTAAGCCACGTTCCGGAAACCATTTTTACCCGGTACTCGGTCCAGCCTTTACCGGTAAATTTTTCTTCGATTTTATAGCGAAAAGCAGGATCCGTTTTATAGACATATTCTTTCATATGATTATTATGTCTGCTGCTGCAGCCTGACAAAATGATCAAACAGATACTGATAGTAAATACTTTACTGAAAGTTATATACCGTGATTCGATTCCCGTTTTCATACGTACCCCATTTAATTGAACTAGTAGAATTATTTAAGTAGCAGAATATAGTCAAAAATCAGGTATACTGTTCACTTGCGATTAGGATTACACTAAAGGTTTCTTATAAATAAGCAAAATTGACAATATCCTTATTGACGATTAAATTAGAATACTTGCTTACAAGCTATTCTTGAAAGAAGTGGAAGAGAATATGAATTATCAAAAACAATAACTTTATCTAGTTATACTATAACAATTGCATTTAAAAGTCTCTTTGCAATTCAATCTTGTACAATCAATAAAAAACAATAGAATGCATAAGACAGTATCAAAATATTGTTATTTATCGACGCTGGAAGTGATTGGTGTAGAAATGCCAGATCCTGGCGGGTGATTTTATCCAGTCTAAAAAATGGCACTGTTGAATTAGCTACTATTTTCCGTTATAATGATGGTTAATCCTTTTCACCTGGCAATACAGGTGCATGACCTGAACAAAGCCCGGAAATTTTACCGCTGCGTTCTTGGCTGCAGTGAGGGGCGCAGTTCCACTACCTGGATTGATTTTAACCTCTATGGCCACCAATTGGTTTGTCATCTGAATACAGATATGGATTTACAAACTCATTCAAATCCTGTAGATGACCATGATGTGCCGGTGCCCCATTTTGGGGTGGTACTAAATATGAACGATTGGGAAGAATTGGTCCAACGGCTCAAGGATCAAAAAGTAAAATTTATTATAGAACCATATATACGGTTTAAGGACCAATCTGGTGAGCAGGGAACCATGTTTTTTTGTGATCCCAGCGGGAACGCCATTGAATTCAAAGCATTTCGCGATATAAAAAATGAATTATTTGCGAAGTGATCCTATTGATCTTTGGGCAGACGCAGTAATATCAAATAAAAAACTACCGGTGCCACCACCCACACAGCCTGGGGGATTAACGTATAGCCCACTGTAGTGGCTGAACCAGGCAATGGTGGGATTATGATCGGATTCCAGGATAGGTCATTGTAGACCCAGACCCGTCCATTAAATAAGTATTCTACCAGGAGTTCCTGAAATATGCCCCAGGATTCCATAATACCCAGTTCACGCCAGCTGAAGCGAGTAAACAGGGGTTGGGGCAGGTATTTGAAACACAGCCATATACCGAACATAAATAAGCCGCCATCCCAAATAGAATGACTCAGTTTTTTGGGCCAGCCCGATAGTCCCAGGGGCCATTGTTTCACTGCATAGAGGAACTCATCACCCAGAAAATGGAAAGTAAATTCCCAGGTGGAACCAATCACACAGCCGATCATAAAAGCTTTGAACAAATATCTGGGCAGGATATTATTCTTCCAGAACCTAAAAAACAGAATTACCAGAGTCGTAGATACAAAATAGTCACCAAAACAGAAAAAATAATCGATTGGTTCCAGACTCATGATATATAAACTAATGGTAATAGAGCGTATTAAAAACCATCTTTATTTTTTCAAGCGAATGTTTTCCGTAAACTTACTGGTAGTTATCGATTATTTAAGTCTTCGTAAAGAACTCAATGGTTAATAAGTATATATTTCGAGAATATGACATTCGCGGCAAGGTTGCGGATGATTTTCCTCCCCACGTAGTGACTCTATTAGGTCGAAGTTTTGGTACTTTTGTTAAACGAAATGGCTTCCGGGAAATAGCCTTAAGCGGTGACATACGGCTCACTACACCCGATCTTATGGACCACTTCAAGGAAGGCGTACTAGCAACGGGAACCGATGTAATCAACCTGGGGCTTTTACCTACACCGACCAATTATTACAGTATGTTCAAGCTGGGGGTAGGCGGTGCAGTGCAGATCACGGGCAGTCATAATCCCCCAGAATTCAATGGTTTTAAGATGTCAATGGACCGCAAGGCGGTTTATGGTGATAGCATCCAGACCCTGCGCAAGTATATCGATGAAAATAATTTTGAGACAGGTGCAGGCAGTGAGATTAAACATAACATAGGGCCTGATTATAAAAAGATGATCGTTGAAAAGATCAATATTAAAAGGCCGATGAAAGTAGTGATGGATTGCGGTAATGCAGCGGGATCGCTAAATGCGCCACAAATTTTCAAGGATTTGGGCATAGAACTCACTGAACTTTTCTGCGAACCGGATGGTACCTTCCCTAACCACCACCCGGACCCAACGGTAGAAGAAAACCTGGCCGATCTCATACAGACTATCCAATCCGGTGATTATGATATTGGCGTTGCCTTTGATGGGGACGCAGATCGAGTTGGTGTAGTGGATGAAACTGGTGATGTTGTCTGGGCCGATCAACTGATGGCCCTATTCTTACCCGAGTTGATAAAAAAAGGCGATGAGATTCTCTTTGACGTGAAGTGTTCCCAGGCACTAGAAGATATGATTGTGAAACACGGCGGTACCCCGGTGATGTGGAAGACAGGACATTCCCTGATCAAGCAAAAGATGCACGAGTTGGGTTGTAAACTGGGCGGCGAAATGAGCGGTCATATTTTTTTCGCGGATGATTATTTTGGGTATGATGATGGAATATATGTGGCGGCACGAATTGTCCAGACCCTGTCCCGTGGGAACAGAAAACTTTCCGAATTGAAAGCAGAATTGCCGGTGTATCATTCCACCCCGGAAATGCGTATGGCATGTGAGTCTGATGAGGAAAAATTCCGTATTGCCAATGAAGCAGTAGAATATTTTACAGCGAATTATGATTGCATCACGGTGGATGGTGTACGTATCAAATTTGGGGATGGCTGGGGCCTGGTCCGATCTTCCAATACCCAACCGGTAATTGTCTGTCGCTTTGAAGCCAATTCGCAGGATCGCATGGAAGAAATCAAGGACCTTGTGCTTACCAAATTGCAATCGATTGGTTCCGTGGAGATTGAGGTTGGTGGCTGACGACTTTTTGCAAAAAATTGCAGCAATGCAAAAAGACCTGGATTTACAGCTAAAGAATTATCCATTTCCTCAACAGCCAGAATATTTATACGAACCACTGCGGTATGTACTCTCTGGAAACGGTAAACGACTGCGACCAGTCCTATTAACCCTAACCGGTCGGGCCTATGGCGTGGATGAAGATGACCTGGGTCATGCGGCTTTGGCAGTGGAACTGCTGCACAATTTCACTTTGATTCATGATGATATTATGGATGATGATCTATTACGCCACGGTCAGCCCACCGTTCAAAGTAAATGGGATAATGCAACCGCTATCTTGGCTGGTGATGGGCTATTTGTTGAATCCCAGCGGGCAATCGGAAAAGTGCGGAATAACACGCAGGGTGTTGGCACCGTTTTTAATAATGGTGCTTTGGCTGTTTGCGTTGGTCAGGCCTATGATAAGGAATATGAAGAGAATCAAACCATAACGCTAAATGATTACCTCGAAATGATCGAGAAAAAAACAGGTGCATTGCTCAGTTTATGTATGGAAATACCGGGAATATTAGCCAATCAGGATGAGGGGGTGTGTAGCCAACTGCGGAAATTTGGTAATGATATTGGCAAAGGGTTTCAGATTCAGGATGATGTATTGGAAATATTTAGTGGTGTTGAAGAAATGGGTAAGAGTCTTGGCAGTGATGTGATTGCCAACAAGCAAACTGCGCTGACGCTAATGGCTCGCAAGCTGGTCCCGCAGGATTGGAATAAATTTTGCAACGGACAGGGATCGCAAACTATCGATGAAAAACTGTCCGGGTTACGAACCTTTTTTGAAGATACCGGTGTCTATTTAGAAACAACGGCAATGGCGGACAAATATTTCAAAGATGCTGTTAATGCATTGTCAATAGTTCCAAATCCAGGCCGGGAAGATTTACTAGCCTATACAAATTTCATCAAAAACAGGGAATATTAAACTATGAGCACATCACATTTAGATCCGCAAGACATGAAACAGGCCATATATGATTTCGCGGATAATCTGCGGGATGCAATGGCGATTGGGCAGGGGGTGGTCCTAAAAAAAACACCCGCATCTATTAACAATGTAGTCGTTGCGGGTATGGGCGGTTCGGCCATCGGGGGAGATGTTAATCGAATGCTGTTGCGGGATGAATTGTCAGTGCCCATTTATGTGTCGCGGAATTACAAGATTCCGGCCTGGGCCGATAAACACACCTTGGTTATTGCATCTTCATATTCAGGAGGAACAGAGGAAACTTTAAGCGCCATGACAGATGCCCTGAAAAAAGACTGCCAGATCTGTGGAATCACTACAGGTGGAAAGCTCAAGGATGTACTGCAGGAAAATGATTGTGATACATTTATTATACCAACTGGCCTGCAACCCAGAGCCGCACTGGCCTATTCATTTGTACCGATGTTGTACCTACTGAAGGGTTTTGGACTGGTGGCTTCAGATATAGATCAAAAACTTAATAAAACAGCTGACCTACTGGAATCCTTACGGGATAACTATAGCAAAGCCGGTGATGAGAATGCAACCTGGTTGCTGGCCAAAAGTGTTCATGCTACGATACCTATAATATATGGTGAGACGGAAAGTACAGTAGTAGTTGCCATGCGTTGGCGAGGTCAGTTCAGTGAAAACGGAAAAATGCTGGCCTTCCATAATGAATTGCCGGAATTGAATCACAATGAGATCGTTGGCTGGGAAAATAATCCTGAGCTGTTCAATCATTTAAGCATTATCTGGCTCAAAGATAAAAGCGATCATGAGCGGGTCTCTATGCGCCAGGATGTCTCTGGTACGATCCTGAAGAGTGTTACCAAAAACCAATACGAAGTTGCTGTAAGTGGCGCCAGTCGCTTTGAGAGATTGTTGCACCTTATTCATTATGGAGACTGGGTTAGCCTGTGGTGTGCATATTTAAACGAAACCGATCCGTCCCCGGTTGAAAAAATTTCGAGCCTAAAAGATCAATTATCGCGTAAATAAATTGCTAATTCATAGAAAAAAGGTTGGCTTACCCGCACGTACATAGCCTAAATTATTTTCCCCTATGATACCGGTTAAAGTTCAGAAAATATCATTTCATCCACCAAGCCGCAGTT
>CAYYXU010000007.1:0-25503 GCA_964475645.1 uncultured bacterium
TATAAACGTTTTCTTGACGTTATGACTAGGGGTGATATGAAATTGGGTGAATTGCATTTAGATCAGTTTTTAACTGCGCCGGAACTGCAAAACCTGAATTCTATGGAAATCAGGGAAAGGCAGCAGATTTTAGATAATATTCAAACGCATATTACCAGTTATCTGGGACATAGCTACTGGTTTGCTCGGTTTTTACGAGCTTTGCGACAGGGGAATAAAAAAGTGCTGGCACTTCTAAGGCATGACAGACAATTATCTGAAAAGCCAAAATATATGCGTCTTACATTTTATTATTACAATTTTTCTAAACCGCAGAATAATAATAAAGAATTTTGGTGGGTACGTGAACCGCTGGATAATTTCACAATGAATATTGTATTTACTGATACTGAATAAAGCAGTATCTGGCATCATTAAACCTTTTTTATCTACTACTCTAATATTTCGGCAATTAGCCCTAGATTTCCTTGATGTTAGTACCTCTACCAATTCTTACTCTATTAATTATTTGTGTGACTGTTATTCTTCCTGCGGAAGAATCTCCAACGGTACGATCGACTCTGTCGGATGGAATTTTATTGACGTTCAATTTTGGCGATCACTTGCTTACTGTGAATGATAAAAGAGATCAGTTAATTGACAATGGTCAGTTAAGTTGGTATCGCTATCCTGGGTTTAGCTACACGCAACCTAATTACTGGTATATTGTAAATGGCATTGAAGAACCTTTCGCATTGCATATGAGTTATATTGATTATCAACTAACAGAAATAAAGTTAATCTCTTCAAATAATTATGAAAACACAGAAGCGTTACGGGATATTTATATTCGCAAGTATGGTTTAGATTATAATCAAGAAGCGTCAGGCCTTGGCTTTTCTTATACGTGGCTAGTTGATACACTGAAGGTCACCATCAGCAGGCGGAATAAAGGACGGGGTGATTGCATCATTCATTATTCAATAAATCCGCTTCAAATTGACAATTCATTTGGTGATTTATCTGATATGGAAATAAATATTGATAATATATAAGCAATAATTATTTTCCCAATTAAGATCTGAATATGAGAAAAGCATTTATCATTACATTCATTTTACTTAATACCGCATATACCCAGGTAACATCATCTTTACAAGCCTGGGAGAATATTTTGCAAACTCCCGAACTAGTAGATTATTTCCGAGGCATTTTCAATCACCTTGGTGTTACCGTAGAGGAAACTGGTGAAGAGTTTACTATTCACCATACCGGTGAAAGATTCAATTTTGAACCCGGGATAAAACACGATGAAGTTGATTTTATTGTACCGATCAAGGTACAGAATATCCAGAATATGATCGCCCACTCGCAGGACGGAAAAATCAGTTTGGAAGAATCCTGGCGAATACTGGATGTACTGTTCACACCACTGACTCGGGTCACACTGCAGACACCTGTATTATCTATTAACTGGCGGCGTAAACTGGCTGGTGTTGAGGACTTGACTCATGTTTATCTGATTAACCCTACGGGTGGGGATGCTTCAAAACATACGTTAATTTATGTAAAGGGTCAGTGGATGGTGTTAAAAGGGACCCATGGGAAACCGCGGAGAACCTACCGCATGAGTCCTGAGCAATCAATTGAATATCAACGAGAAATATTTGCTGCAATGCAGAAGAATACTTTTTGGTCCTGGTGGAAATTTGCAAGTTATTACAAGAAGTGGAGAAAGACCTGCTCGGTTACACATAAATTCTGATAAACTGATTTTAATTAAAAACCTGCCTTAAAAGAATTTGATGTATTTAATAATATGATTAAAGATATGCCATATGATCGTTTTTATCCCAAGCTCATGGATTTTTCGGTTTGGATTTATACAAACATTCTGCGCTTTGGGAAATACGAAAACGAAAGCGTAGTTAAGTTTTCCGCTGCAGATAAAAATAGTAACGTTCTCGATTATGGCTGCAACACTGGTAGACATGCTTTATTTGTAAAACAGGCCTATGGATATAATGTGATGGGGGCAGACATAAATCCTGCGGCCATCGCCGCTTGTAAAAGAAAAGGAATAAAAGCGGAAGTGATTACAGAGAATTTTTTCGAGAAGTACTCATCGTTTTTTGATGTTATAATAAATTCACATGTTTTGGAACATGTGCACGACCCCAAAGACTTTTTGGTAAATATCAAAGGAATGTTAAAGGACGAGGGTACTTTTGTGATTGTAATACCGCAGGAAAGAATCCGGGGTGACATTACTATTCCACAAATACTTTATTTTTTTCTCAGATTAAAATTTGAGAACCCCCACAAACACAAGTTTTCAAAAAATCAGTTATTTTCGTTGTTAGATGAAACAGGATTTACACCACAAGACTACGTTTTTTGTAATTTTTTACCGCCATTTTTAACTAAAAAATTGATTTACCTAAAATCCAGAAGTCTTGTTATAAAATGCACTAAAAAATAGCCAAGTCATTCTTATTGGATTTAGTGAATCAAGTATCCTATAACTTGGAATCCTTTTCTTAGGGAAAAAAATTTATTCAATAACCAATTAATTCTACATAAGGATATAATTATTATGCCTTTTTTAATGCATTTAATAAAATACTTAATCCTTCTGCCAGAGTATGGTCATCAATAATCAACGGCATTAAGGTCCTGATCACATTTCCATAAGTACCTGCGGTAATCATAATCAATCCGTGTTGCAGGGCATACTGGTGTATGCGTCCAGTACGTAGTTTATCCGGTTCCCCTGAATCTGGGTCAATGATAACAATTCCGATCATCGCACCTATTCCGCGAACTTCCTTTATCCATGGACAATCATCGATTATGGACTGAACCATGGATCTTGTTTGCCTTCCAATATGTTGCGCCCGAGTTAGGATTTGTTCTTTTTCCATAATATCCAGAACTGCCAAAGCTGCCGCGCAAGATACAGGGTTCCCTCCATATGTGCCACCAATACCTCCTGTATTAACACTATCCATAATATTTGCCTTACCAATAACACCGCTCAAAGGGAATCCTCCCGCGATTGACTTTGCTACTGTGATCAAGTCTGGTTCGATGTCGAATTGTTCTATAGCAAATAAGGTTCCCGTTCGACCAAATCCTGTCTGTATCTCATCATCTACTAGCACGATACCATTATTTTTACAAAAATTGCTTAGAGTAATCATTCCGGCCTTAGTTGCGGGAATAAAACCTCCTTCGCCTATAACCGGTTCAATTACAGCACAGGCAATGCTTTTTGGATCAAAATCAATATCTTCAAATGTTAATTCTTGATCTTCGCTTGGGAAGGGCAAGCGGTGTACTTGTGGAGCGAAAGGCCCAAAACCTTTTTTATAGGGGTCATCTTTATAAGTCATTGTCATAGTCATCAATGTTCGACCGTGAAATGCATCAGTAAATACTAATACACCTTCCCTCCCAGTATAAGTTTTGGAAATTTTTACCGCATTTTCTACAGCCTCTGCTCCTGAATTAAAAAAGGCCGCTTTGCAAACATTATTTATTGGTGCTTTATTCGATAATTTTTCAGCAAGTTTTATATAGCCTTCGTATGGAGCAACCGTAAAGCAGGTATGGATATATTTCTGCAGTTGTTTTTCTGCTGCAGTTATCACTTCAGGGTGCACATGACCGACGTTCATAGAACCTATACCGCCAGCAAAATCAATAAATACATTCCCATCTACATCTGTAAACAAGGCACTTTCTGCTTTTTGAATAAATATATCACATACTGAGCCATGGCCCTTTGCTACACTATTCTTTCTGCGTTCTAATAATGCTATAGAATTTGGGCCAGGTATATCGGTAATTAGTTTAACAGCCATAAATTAATTGCTTGTTGTTCAGTTATCCTTTTGATTGTAACGATTATATACTCGCAAATTAAGTATTATTGTTTGTGGTTGTCAAAAGCGGCAATGTTATCTATAATAAAACCACTAATTTTAAATAAATGGCTGGCAGATATAATAATATATTTGGTTCTGGACCCACTGGTATATTAACAACTGGTTTGCTGTGGGTTTTAGCATTGCAGATCAGCACTTTGGTATCTATTCCAGAAATGCATATTGCGCCAATATTCCGGTGGATTTTGATTGTACTTTTTAGTATTGATGCGGCAGTATTACTCGTATGGAGTCATATTATTTTGCCGCCTTCCGTTAGAGCCAAGACCCTGATTACTACGGGTCCGTATCAATTCGTACGGCATCCTATTTATTCAGCTTTTATTTGGAGCGGAACAGGAATCATGGCTTTGACTTACAAGTCCTGGTTATTGATAATTTTTGTGATCCCGATCCATATCTTTTGGGCTTGGCATGTCCAAAAAGAGGAAAAGCACATGATTGATAAATTTGGTTCCGCCTACAAAGATTACATAAATACAACTGGTCAATTTTTTCCCAGATTTACAGTTGGTGAGAAAAATTAATGAAAATAGTGATTGTATTATTATTTATATCCGTAATGACTAGGGGTCAAGATACAACATTTAACTGTAATGGCTGGTCTCAGTTTGCAACTGGGAGTTATCTAGTGGAGAATAATATCTGGGGCCAGGGCAGCATCACTGATTTTACTCAGTGCATCTATCACACCGGCACTGACAATGATGTACATTTTGGCTGGAATTGGAATTGGCCAATCGGCAACTCGGATGTCAAGGCGTACCCAGAAGTAATTTTTGGCAAGAAACCGTGGAGCAGCACTTCCACAAATGAGGCACTACCGATCAAGATCCAAAACCTGGATGAATTTTATGTGGTCTATGATTTGGATATGGTTGCTACAGGATCTCATAATTTGGCCTTCGAATTCTGGGTAACTGTTGATTCAATGTCATCTGAAACAGGAATTACGACCGAAGTAATGATCTGGATGGACAGCAATCTTATTAATCCGGCGGGAAATATTATCAGTACAGTTACCTTTGATGGTTTCGATTATTATCTTTACCAAGCCAATTGGGATTCATGGACCTATTTTGCATTTATATCAGCTATACCCCAATACAGTGCTGTATTGGGAATCCACCATTTTGTAAATCATTTGGTAAATCAAGGTATGTTGGATCCTAATGAATATTTTGCCGATTTTGAATTGGGCAATGAAGTGGTTTATGGTACGGGACAGACCGATATCCAGCAATACGAGATTTATGTGAATTCCAGCCCGCTTAACGTGGTTTCAATAGAAACTTTACCTGGTCATTATAATCTTTCCTACAACTATCCCAATCCTTTTAATCCAAAGACTACGATTAATTTTTCTATCCCCACATCCGAATTTGTAAGTGTTATCGTCTATGATATTAATGGTACTGAAATGATAACACTGATCAGCGAAACATTATCCATTGGGGAACACAACGTGGAATGGAATGGGACTGATTATCCTAGCGGTATTTATATTGCCCGCATATCCAGTGAGAATTATTTACAGACAGTAAAAATGCTCTTGGTCAAATGATATTAATAAGGGCATCTTGACACTCAAAATGAAATTTCGGTTGTTTTTTACATTTGCTAGGTTTTTTTCTTTTTGCAGAAGTATTCAATGATGTTATGTTTACTCAAACCGATGACCAGATGATTGGTCTCTGGGAATACCAGTGGAAAGGGTTGGGCATGATTTTTGTTGGGTTTAATATCATTTTCTTTTGGTATAAAGAAGGAGGTAGCTAAGGAAATGGAAATTTTACGTACACCCGAGGACAGATTTATTGATCTGTCTGATTATCCTTTTGAACCCCATTATCTACAATGTGATGAGGTGCGGATTCACTATCTGGATGAGGGCACAAGTGATAGTGAAACGGTTTTACTTATCCATGGGGAACCTTCCTGGTCCTATCTATACCGTAAAATGATACCGATTATTGCAGGTGCTGGGCATCGAGTTGTTGTACCAGACCTGGTGGGTTTTGGCAAATCAGACAAGCCGGTTAACCAAGAAGATTACACTTATCAAAACCATGTAGATTGGATGAAAGCTTTGGTTCAAGAACTGGATCTTAAGCATATTACGCTTTTCTGCCAGGATTGGGGTGGCTTGATTGGCCTGCGCATTGCAGCGGAACATGAGGACAGATTCAAGCGTGTTGTGGCGGCCAACACATTCTTACCCACCGGTGAATATAATACACCAGATGCGTTCATCCAGTGGCAGCAATTTTCTCAGAACACGCCTATTTTCAAGGTTGGTAAGATTATTGCATCGGGATGTGTTGCAGAAATGAGCGCAGAAGTACGGGATGCCTATGATGCTCCCTTCCCAAGTGAGGAATACAAAGCTGGAGCGCGGCGCTTCCCCATGCTGGTTCCAACAAGCCCGAGCGATCCTGCTTCTGAACCCAACCGCAAGGCCTGGGATGTCCTGAAAAAATGGCAAAAGCCATTTTTGACTGCATTCAGTGATTCTGATCCTATTACTGCAGGAGGAGACGGTTATTTCCAAAAGTTAATACCAGGGACGAAAGGCCAGTCACACAAAACTATCAAGGGGGCCGGACATTTTTTACAAGAAGAAAAAGGACCGGAACTTGCCCACATAGTGGTAGACTTTATCAATAAAAATAGTGGTTAAAATCGCAAGTATTTCCATAATTAAGATTTATTTGATAAAACTAATCCATAGCGTAATGGTGTTATTGCTCATCTCACACCATATTTTCGGTGGTTCCATTGTTGCTGATTACGGCGCACAAGCAAATAAACTTATTACAGCAGCGCTCACAGATAGTGGTGCATATAAGCAGCTTGGTTATCTTTGCAACACGTTCGGTCCTCGACTGAGTGGTTCGAAAAATCTAGAATATGCTCTGGATTGGATTATAGGCGAAATGCACCAGGATGGTTTTGACATAGTAAAAGGGGAACCAGTAAAAGTACCAGCCTGGGTTAGGGGATCAGAATCAGCCAGATTAATTAAACCATTTAAAAAAGATCTGGCAATGCTTGGTTTGGGCGGCAGTATTGGCACCCCAAAGCAAGGTATTCGCGCTGAAGTATTGGTGGTTGATAGTTTCGCTGAACTTGAAATCGTTAAGAATAAAGTCAAGGGTAATATCGTGTTATTTAATGCGCCATTTACAAGCTATGGTGAAACTGTACAATACCGCTATAAAGGTGCAAGCGAAGCAGCAAAGTATGGTGCTGTTGCTAGCCTAATTCGATCTGTAGGTTCGGCTTCACTTTATACACCACATACCGGTGTGATGGCTTATGTCGAAGGTATACCACGTATTCCCCATGCTGCCCTTACCATAGAGGATGCAATTATGTTAAGTCGTCAACAGAAAAGCGGTGAAAAGATCGTGATCCAATTAAAAATGGATGCCCGCATGGAACCGGATCGCTGGTCCAGAAATATAGTGGCCGATCTTAAAGGCTCTGAAAACCCCGATGAGATTGTTGTTTTAGGCGGTCATATTGATTCCTGGGATGTAGGTCAGGGCGCTCACGATGATGGCGGCGGTTGTGTAGCTGCCTGGTATGCGGTAAAATTGATTCATGACCTAGGCCTAAGGCCAAAAAGAACCCTGCGTGTGGTTATGTGGACGAATGAGGAAAACGGCGGTAAAGGCAATAAAGCCTATCGAGATGCTCATTATGATGAATTAGATAAACATATAATTGCGATCGAATCAGATGGTGGTGTCTTTAAACCTAGTGGATTTGGATTTACAGGCAGTCAGGCGGCAAAAGAAATTGTGGATGCGATTTCTGAATTATTGATTTCAATAAAGGCAAATCAAATAACTGCTGGTGGCCGGGCTGCAGATGTGGCGCCACTTAATGATGAAGGTGTCCCTGTTATGTCCTTGAAGGTGGATGGAACAAAATACTTTTGGTACCACCATACTAATGCTGATACCTTCGATAAAATTGATATTAATGAGTTCAACCATTGTGTTGCCGCCATGGCCGTAATGGCCTATGTTCTAGCAGATATTGATATGAACTTACCTCGATGAAACTGGACATAAATAGTCAAGTTTAAATAGTCCTATGAATAATTTGCCATTATTTCCTTTAGATATTGTCGTGGTACCCAAGGAGCGGATTCCTTTACACATATTTGAACCACGCTACAAGCGGATGATAAAGGATAGCATTAAGACTGGTGATCCATTTGGGATTGTTTTGAAAGAAAACAAAGGCTTGAAAACTATCGGTTGCAGTGTAAAGGTAATCCGGGTATTGAAAGAACATCCCTCTGGTGAATATGATATTATCGTTCAAGGGCAGCGGTGCTTTCGGATTAATAGTAAAACACAGGAAAATGATGATCTTTGGCTTGGTAAGGTTACATATCTTGAAGACCATGAACCTGCTTCAGCAGATTTATTAGAAAAGACACGAGACCAATACTTGCATATATTATTGAAACTGGGATTGAACGAAGATATGGAGCGCCATATGTCAAAGAATCGATCATTTGATTTCATCGAGCTTATAAATCTGCCTAATAAAATAAAGCAACAGCTCATTGAGATAAATAATGAAAGCCAGCGTTTGGAAATTATTAACCGCATATTTTCCGGTGTTATGACTATGGTATCTTTTGGAACCAATGGACAGCAAATATCTGAAGCATAATTAATATGATTCTAATGCTTAGATGATACGTTACCATCCGTAAGTTTTGAAAAATAATGGTATAATAATTAGTTAAGAAAGGAAAGCAAAATGGAAGAAAAAAGAAAGAACAAGGATCGTAGAGATGAAAACCGCAGAAAAAAGGATCAATTAGTAGATAATAATAATAGAAGTGGTACAGAAAGGCGCGTTAGGAAAGACCGAAGAAATTAGCTATTAGATTCTGTCTAGAATTAAAGCATGATCGATAAATAGAATCCCCATGTCATACTATAAATGAACAAGCTTATTAAAATTATTGGAATTGTTTTCATTATCTTTATGGTGCTATTAACCATCCCAATTTCGTCTCTGGATAAGAAAATGGGCGGTACTTATGGTACCGTTAACCAGCACGATTTTATTGATAATTATTTTGGGAATATTACCGCTTCTGCAAATCTGAACAGAGCCTATCCTCTCATGCCCATTAGAGATAATAACCCTGTTTCTGTTGATAAAGAAAAATTGGGAAGATTGTTATATTTTGATCCTATCCTATCTGGCGACAACACCATTTCCTGTGCCCATTGTCACCATCCGGATCTTGGTTTTACAGATAATAGGGCATTATCGATGGGCCAGGGCGGCTCTGGTATAGGACAGGACCGTAACGGTGGACAAATACTACGTCGCAGTTCACCAACAATCTGGAATTCTGCTTATAATCACCTCCAGTTCTGGGATGGTCGTGCAGATGACCTGGAACATCAGGCCTCTTTTCCAATTCAGGATATGAAGGAAATGGCTCAGGATAAAGATGAACTCGTTCAGGAATTATTACAGGTACCAGAATATGTAAAATTATTTGATGAAGTTTTTGGCAATAGTCCAGGGCCAGCACTTACATTTGAAAATGTAACTTTTGCCATTGCTGTTTTTGAGCGTACCATCATAGCCAATAATTCCAGATTTGATAAATATGCTTTAGGTGATCATTTAGCATTATCTAAATCTGAACGCCATGGGCTCAATTTATTTCGTTCCCTAAAAACACGCTGTTTCGAATGTCACAATTTTCCGACATTTAATAACCCTGATTTCAAGGTGGTGGGTGTTCCAGATATCAATGATCAAGAACCTGATCTGGGACGTGCGGAAATCGCTGGAAAAGGGTATGAACGTGCCTTTAAAGTTCCCACTTTGAGAAATATAGCTCTGACAGCGCCGTATATGCACAATGGTGCTTTCCAAACATTGGATGAGGTTATTGACTTTTATGCTGCTGGCGGTGGTGCAGCTCATGGATTTAAACCTGCGACATTAGATGATAAGATTCGCAAGTTTGAACTTAGTAATGAGGAACGACAGGATATGGTCGCATTTTTACACGCGCTTACGGATGAAACAAATAAACCAGTTATTCCAGATAAAGTCCCTTCAGGATTGCCAGTAGTTCCTTCATTGGAAAATCAGTCGTTTGAATTAACAGGGCACGTGAAAGAATTTGAGAAACCAGAACAAGTCAATCTCAAACGTGCAGGTCAGCGTATAATCGTTGGGCCATCGAATAAAATTCAGGATGGAATTGAAATGGCTCAAGCTGGAGATACAGTAATGGTCATGACTGGAGAGTATTCAGAAACGTTAATGATCGACAAATCCAATATCACCATTATGGGGCAAAAGAAAAATAATGCCTGGCCTATTCTGAATGGTCAAAACAAATTACCGGATGCTGCGGTAGGTACAGGAAGTAACATTGAGATCAATGGTTTTGTGATCAAGGATTATACAGCCAATGGTTTAATGCTAAATCGATCCAATGCAGTCACTTTTCGAAATGTTCATTGTGAAAATACAGGCCTCTATGGTATATATCCTGTAGAGTGTGTTGGGGTCCTAGTCGAACAATGCAGTGTCACTGGAATCAGTGATGCGGGAATTTATGTTGGTCAATCAAAGGATATTGTAGTTCGTAACAATATTACCTATGGCAATGTTACCGGCATTGAGATCGAAAACTCGGTAAATGCTTTAGTTGAGAATAACGAAGTATATGATAATGCGGGTGGTATTTTAGTGTTTCTATTGCCAAATAACCCTTCTAAAGTTTCAACAAACTGCAAGATCATAAATAATTATATCTATAATAATAATCATGTGAATTTTGGTGAACCCGGTTCAATCGTGAGTAATGTTCCACAGGGAACTGGCTTGATGGTCATGGCTGGTGACAGTGTTGAAGTAACGGGCAATAGATTTCATGATAACCAATCCTTTGGGGCAGCAGTGATAGGATTGGATTTATTCTTCGGTGAAGATTTTGTTTATGATGTGGATCCTATACCTGATGCCTGTTGGGTTCATAATAACGATTATAAAAATAATGGCTATGAACCAGCAAAAATTGTAGTTGAATCAGGGCTTGATGGAGCTGATTTACTTTGGGATGTAACCGGCTATACCAACAATTGGCATGAAGATAATGTAAGTAGTATTCCGCCTACCCTGCCTGATAAGAATTGGTCTTGGATCGGTAGAAAGACGAATTATAGGATATGGAGGCTCTTGTTTAATATATTTGGTTGAGACACACCTAAGTCAGGAAACAACACTTTGCTGAAATCATTGCCGCTTTTATTAGTATTATTATCAATTCTATATACTCAAGAACTATACGATCCCTATACAGTTCATTCCATGAATATTGAATTTTATAACTCTGCCTATGATTCAATACTTCAGGCGAGGTGGGAGGTAGATGATAAGACCTATTTATTAGCAGATTTAACCGTTAATGGGGTTATTTATGATAGCATAGGAGCTAGATATAAAGGGAATTCCTCTTTTGTTGAGGCAAGAAATAGCGGAAACCCCAAGCTCCCTTTTAATATCGATATTGAATTTATTCACAATGACCAGGATGTAATGAGTTATGAGAAGTTCAAATTATCAAATTCTCTTTTTGATCCAACATTTGTACGAGAAACAATCGGTTATTTGTCTGCTGGTTATTATTTGCCTACTCCCGAAGCAGGATATATGAATGTATCTGTGAATGGCACACTATTGGGTCTTTACGTAAATGTTGAGTCGATTAACAAACAATTTTTGCGTAAACACTTTGGCAATGACCAGGGAACATTTTTTAAGTGTGAGCCCCAGTTTCATTATGGAGAAGATTATTTAGCTTGGCCAAATTTGGTGTGGTATGGCGCAGACTCTACTGCATTTGAGTATCAGAAAGGCTATGAAATAAAATCAGAAGATGGCTGGGCTGATCTATTAGAATTAATCTATACACTGAACTACGATATTAATAATATTGAGGAAATATTAAATGTTGACCGTGTGTTATGGTATTTTGCTAGCGCACTGGTAATACCTGACATGGATGGTTATTTATTTCCTTTTTTACCCCATAATTATTATTTGTATCAAAATACCAACGGTCAATTTGAAATTATTCCCTGGGATAAAGATCAATCCTTTGGTGGGAGCCTAATTAATCTTTTTCTCTTGTTTGGAGGAAATCCGTATTGGATATATAATCATCCGCCTTTCCTTTATGAAAATGACCCAGATAGACCATTATTTAGCAAACTAATGCAAGTTCCATTGTATAAACTCATTTTTACTGCCCATATGCGAACTATTATTAATGATATCTATAATACTGAATATTTCTACGATTGGGCAACAGAGATCCAGGATAATATTGAATCATATGCTCAGGATGATCCAAATTTATTTTACCCTTTTACCTTGGGTGATTATTACCATTATAATGTAACCAACTACTTAATTACGGACTATATCCACATATGCGGACTTACATCTACCGTTGGACCAAGAAGAAATTATTTATTGAGTGACTCAGAAATTGCTAAAATACCACCAGTAATTTCCAGCGTTACCCAGGATAACCTGACGCCAGCCCCAGGCGATACAGTGTTTATTAATACCTTGGTTGAGAATGCAACCCAGGTGGAATTGATGGTTACTACTAGCCCCCAAAGCACTCATTTTGAAAGTGTTGAGATGTATGATGATGGACTCCATCATGACGAAGGGGCAAGTGACCAGGTTTATGGTGCCTACATTCCTTATTTTTCTGATGGGTTGCATGTAAAATATTATATCAGGGCACGGGATAATGATGCAGTTATACTTGAACCACAAAAAGCAGAAAGAGTATTTTTTGATTATACAATCGGATCTACATCGCATACTGGATTCACCCCAACGATAAATGAAATAAATTATCACTCATCTGATAACTTTAACCCTGATGATTGGGTTGAAATTTATAATCCTACAGATTCAACATTTAATATGGGGGCTTGGGAGTTTAAGGATGAGTCGGATGACCATATTTTTACTATTCCTCAGGGTACGATGCTGGAACCAAATGAATATATAATAATTTGCAGAGATACCGTTGATTTTAAAAATCACTTTCCAGGCGTTCAGTCTTATATAGGTGATTTGAGCTATGGTCTTAGTGGTGGCGGGGAACTGATCCGTTTGTATGATAATGGTGGCTTATTAGTTGACTCATTAACCTATGACGATGAAGAACCTTGGCCATTAGAACCTGATGGCAATGGACCGACCCTTGAGCTTATTAACCCTTTGCAAGATAACGGGCATTATTCATTTTGGGCAGCATCTACTGGTAATGGAACTCCTGGTACGTTAAATAGTACCTATCTTGGAGAAATCACGGATGTTAGTATTCTTCCGGATGAGTTTAGACTTTATCAGAATTATCCCAATCCTTTTAATCCATCAACAAATATTATGTATTATCTCGCTGAAAGAAGTATGGTAAGAGTGAAAATATTTGATGCATTGGGAAGGGGAATTAAGGTCTTGGATAGTGGCATTAAAAACCCGGGATATCACACTGTTAAGTGGGAAGGTAAAGATGGCCATGGAAAGCATGTAAGCGCAGGTATATATCTTTACCAGTTACAGATTGGACAATATATACAGACTAATAAAATGGTTTTAATAAAGTAATTAGTGCAAGTTAACTAGATTAGTTATTACCGTTAATTTATAATAGTACTGGGATCAAATATACAATACCTAAATTTGTTCATTTTGTAACGAAGTTTATATAAACACTGCGTCCAAAATGTAGCATATTGTTGTAATTTTTATGCTTAAAATAATAAAACCATTTAGGTAGAAAATGATAACAGTCATATCCCCCGCGAAAAAACTTAACTTTGATGAGACTTCACCTATAAAGGCATTCTCACAATGTCAGTTTCTTGAAGACTCAAAAATACTTGTGAACCAGGCCAAGGACTATTCCTTTGATGAGATCATGAATTTGATGGGTGTTAGTAAAAATATAGCAAATTTAACAGTCCAGCGCTTTAATGATTGGAGTTTGCCATTTACTAAACAGAATGCGAAGCAGGCTGCACTGGCGTTTAATGGTGATACATATACTGGATTGGAAGCAAACACTTTCAGCATAAATAATTTTGATTATGCACAGGAACATTTACGAATTTTATCCGGTCTTTATGGTTTACTGCGACCATTAGATCTGATTCAGCCTTACCGCTTGGAAATGGGTACAAAGATGGATAATCCATCTGGAAAAAATCTCTATCACTTTTGGGGCAGTAAAATTTCTGAGGGGTTGCAAAAAGCATTAAAAGACCATAATAGCAAGTATATTGTTAATTGTGCTTCAGATGAATATTTTAAAGCAGTGGATACGAACGCTTTGGATGCGGCTATCATTAAACCTGTCTTCAAGGATGTGAAAAATGGCATACCAAAGGTAATTTCATTTTATGCCAAACGAGCCAGAGGCATGTTGGCAAAGTACATCATCAAGAACAAGACGGATAATATTGAAGAACTAAAGGATTTTAATGAGAGTGGTTATCAATTCCAGTCTGAACTATCCAATGATAAAGAACTGGTGTATATACGTAGTTAACCATACAGAAAATAAATTCTTTCATTAATATTAATTGTAGAATTATTATGAAATGAACCTTTCACAATTCAAGAAAACACTCAACAAAAATAGACCTAATGGTTTGACAAAATTATTGGAAGCACTCTGGTATGATGGTACTGGTGATTGGGAAAAGGCCCATGAGATAACTCAGGAAATACACTCTGAGAACGCTGCAGAAGTACATGCATATTTGCATAGAAAAGAAGGGGATAAATGGAATGCTAACTATTGGTATGAAAGAGCAAATAAACCATTTTGTGGTGAAACATTGGACCAGGAGTGGCAGACACTGGTAAAGAAATTATTAGTAAATTGATTCAAGCAAAATTTAACATGAGATTAATGATATACCATGTCTGATAAACCAGTACGTTTCAAATGTATCGATGTACAGGAAGCACAGGGATTACTAAAAAATCCTGATACGGTGATTATTGACATTAGAGATAAAGCATCATATCAAGCTGGAAATATTCCTAATTCCATCAACGTTTCAGATGGGAATATTGTTGATTTTCTTAATTCTACAGACCGTCAAGTATCATTGCTGATCTATTGTTATCATGGTAACAATAGTAAAGACGCGGCTGAATATTTTGTCAAAAATGGATTTCAATCTGTTTTTAGTCTTGATGGTGGGTATACTGAATATATTCAGCAGAAAACCAGTTAAATCAAACCTTGTCAATAATAAAAGAATTTGAGAAACGTCCCTTGTTTATCTATGACGGAGAGTGTGAATTTTGTATTAAATGGGTCCGTAAATTCAAAGCAATGACCGGTAAGTTCATTACCTTTATCCCTTTACAAGATATACCCGTAAACTATGAATACATAGCTCAAGCAGCCTGCCTTAAATCTGTACAATATATTGATGTTGATAATCGTATTTGTAAAGGTGCTGAAGCAGTTTTCCAATTGTTTCACACAGCAAAAAAAGGATCGTTTTTACTTAGTTGTTACAGACGAATACCGATTTTTCGATTTCTTACTGAATATTTATATAGTTTAGCAGCAAAAAATCGTCATTTATTTTCTTAAACAATTGATTATGATATTGGATCTAATTCAAAATCATCGAAAATCATTACAAATAATAATCATAAATTTTAGCATCAGTTTATCAATCTTGTTTGCGATGAATAATTCGAATAGCATTAAAGAAGTCATTGTCAATGACGAGTGGTTTGCAGAAGTGCAAATTGGCGAATATACGTTGAACTGCCGAATTGCAGGAATGGAGAACGATGGAGAAATGGTTATTTTATTACATGGTTTTCCAGAGACATCCTATATGTGGATCGAACTGATGAAAGTATTGGCAGAAAAAGGGTATCGTGTAATTGCCCCTGACCAGCGGGGCTATAGTCCGAATGCCAGACCAACCTTTATTAAGGAGTATTCACTAAAACATACTTCAAGTGATGTTCTGGCAATCGCAAATGCATATAATTTGCAGCGCTTTCACTTAGTGGGCCATGATTGGGGATCATCAGTTGGCTGGGCATTTATTGCTGAACACCCCGAACGATTATATAGCTGGACATCATTATCTATACCCCATATGAAAGCATTTCAGGAAGCGTATCGATCAGATTTTGATCAACAAAGAAGAAGTAAATACATTAGGTTTTTTAATATGCCCTTTTTCCCTGAATTGTATTTATCATACAATGGATACAATAATTTAAAAAATATTTGGAGTTCCCATGATGATGAGGAAAAAGAGGCTTATTTATCTGTGTTCCGCCAAAGTGGTGCTTTGCGCTCAGCATTAAACTGGTACAGGGCCAATATCGGCAAGCATAGGAATCCAACCGATCATATTAATTTTGGTATTGTTGAAGTTCCGTCCTTACTTATTTGGGGGAACATGGATATTGCTATTGGTAGAAAGTCTATTGTCCTGAATAAACAATATATGGCTGGACCTTACAATCTAATGGAATTATATGCTGGGCATTGGTTGATTCAAGAATCATTCGAAGATGTATCAAAAGCTATAATAAAACATATTAAAACGTATTCACTGGAATATTATGAACCGCAATTAGGGAGAAAGAAAAAATAAAAAAGGGGCGTTGAAACACCCCTTTCCGGTTTAATTATTTTTTCTAGTTATCTACCTCGACCCCAGCGAGTATGCCGCATAAAGCGACGAGCTAGAGCACGGTGAATTTCTATGATCTCCAATTGTTTAGCGGTGAATATCGTCTGTTTTTCTCCATGAAATGAATCGGTTATTTCCACTACATTATTTCTATATTCTTCCGGTGTAAGATTTATAATCCCATCCACAAAATCATTATGCAATGATTCCAATGCAGCTTTAAAAGATTGTTCTAATGACTCCAAGGATTGAATTTGCTCTGCGGTCATTCCGAGAACATCATACATCTCCTGGCGAATCTTATCATGGTTGCCAGCGTGTTTACCGAAACCACCTTTTCCTTTTCGCCAGAAATCGTCTTTTTCCTTATGCATTGCATCTAATATATTTTTCTGGTCACCCGTAAGCAGTTTATCCATCGCTGCCCTAAACCATTCCATGAGTCCCATGACTTCCAGATGCAATTCCTCTTTAGTTATAGTACCAGCTCTTAATGCTGAAAACAATTCATCCATAACTGCTGTTTTATGATTTATCATTTCATCGTATTCTGATTCTTGTTCACCAGTGAGAATGGTCCGTATGTATTCATCCATGCGCTGATGATGGCGGAGCCGTTTATGATGATGATCATTTTCCTCTGAAAACGCTTGTGGATCGAGATATTCAGGAGGGGAAAGTAATTTTTCCTTTTGTTCTTCAGTAAGGGTCTCCTGTAGATATAAAGCCAGTTGCCATAACGAAGCGTTATCGGGGTAATAATCACCGCCATTACGCAAATGACCTTTACTGTCGGCTAATTGTCTAGCAGAAAAATCAAGATCCTGATCGAGATCATTGACCAGCATATCGTAGGCGTAGGGGTCCCCAGAATCGTTTCCGGCCCCAAAAAAGTTTTCACATCCTGTCGTAAAAAGTATGGCGATAAATAAAAGTGGTAGTATTTGTTTCATTATTAACTCCTTTATTGAATTTAGTCTTTTGACTAATAATAAAGAAATAAAGTTAAATTATTTTTTTATGGGTATTATTAATATATAATTACTGATCCATGATCAATACTAGATCGATATACAAAATTTATGTTGGATTATTATTGGTGCCCTTTCTTCAGGCAGAATTGGGTTTTACTGTAGTTGGCGGTTTTAGTCGTGCCAATGTATTTCATGAAGATAGCGATATGCAGGTGTGGTCGGGCGATATAAAAGCACCGGCATTTGGTATTGAAAGAAAAATTGGTCCAGTGATTGCAACTATTGGTTATTTAAAAGGGGGTTACATAAATGGTTATTCTGATATAGATACAACTTTAAGTATCAGTTATATAAATGCTCAATCCTACTATCCGTTAAAGTTTGGAAAATTCGTATTTTTAGCCGGGATAAATATTGGCGCTCCGCTAAGCGCTATAAAAACATATTCACCCGAAGGCAGTACTAAGGTTGATATAGAAGAATTAAATATTGATTATGGTGCCTTGTTTGGCCTTTCTTATGGTATTAGCGAAAGATATGGAGTAAGATTATTTTTAAACTATGGCATCGCTGAATTATGGAAAGAACCACAAGGAAGGAAGAAACTCACGACAATTATTGGCGGTGCCTGTATTTACTATAACTTATGAATTTCAAAATCTACTGAAAATTTTCCACAAAGGAAGTTAAATGAGCAACCGTACCATACCAATTACAGAATCTATTTATAAATACTTATGTGATCATTCTCTTCGGGAAGATAAGGTATTAGTGGATTTACGTAATTATACTTTTAGCATGGAGGAACGAGCCATGCAGATCGCTCCCGAACAGGGCCAATTCATGCAAATGCTCGTCAAGTTGATCAGGGCAAAGAATACCTTAGAAATTGGTGTTTTTACTGGATATAGTTCACTGGCTATCGCTCTTGAATTACCCGAAGATGGTCGTATTGTGGCCTGTGATGTAAATTCCCAATATACCAGTGTAGCGGAAAAATATTGGGTTAGTGCAGGTGTCAGAAAAAAAATCGATTTAAGAATTGGGCCTGCCAAGGACACCCTATTAGAGCTAATTAATGATGGTTTGACTGGTACATTTGATTTTGCCTTTATTGATGCCGATAAGATCAATTATGACCATTATTATGAACTTTGTTTGGAACTGATTCGTCCTGGTGGTCTCATTACAATAGATAATGTACTATGGGGTGGATCTGTATCCAATAATGCTATTAATGATGTGGATACCAATTCCATAAGAGCACTTAATGACAAATTACATAAGGATAAACGGATTGATCTCAGCCTTGTGCCCATTGGTGATGGCCTCACACTTGCTATGAAACGCAAATAATATATTACCTATGCTTGAAGATATAATAGAAGATATTGATAAGGATCTGAGTAAAGTTGGCTGGCATATAGATGTGGCTAGAGAAATTATTTGGTGAATATGATGAAGGGGAATAAAGTTAAATTCATCTTTAAATGTGTTATTAATTTGATTTATTTATACCCATTGCAAATTTTAGGATAATTTTACTAAACCAACGGAAAGGCAAAATTGATTTCATCCAAATTCTAATTTTAGCCTGGGTTCCAGCTAAATAACGAAGTTTATTTCTATTCCGATTAATTATATCTTCAATCATTATTGCTACATCCTCTGGTTCACCAACCCCTTTTTTAGTAATCAATATTTTACCATGTAAATCCTTCAATCGCTTAGTGTACTTTGCATAGGGACTTTCTGGTTTTAATCCAGCAGCGGCTAAATGACTATTCTCATCAATTGCTTTTGTGAGATACGTTCCCGGTTCAAGAATAATAACTTCTATACCAAAAGGCTGTAGTTCGAAGTACAAGCTCTCACTGAATCCTTCGAGCGCAAATTTTGATGCACCATAAGCGCCGAGACCTGGTAGAGTTGATCGCCCTTGAGTGCTGGAAATATTTATAATCTTGGTAGAAAAATCTTCACCTGATTTTGAAGCAGTGGCTCGCATAAGGGGTAGAGCAGATCGAGTGACTTTCTGTACACCAAAAAAATTTGTCTCGAATTGAGAACGTATTTCATGTTCTGATAGGTCTTCAAAGAAACCACCAATTCCATAACCTGCATTGTTGATTAATACGTCAAGGCGGCCAGTTTGTTTTTCAATAGTATCTATCACCTTATTGATTGATTTATCATCTGTAACATCCAAGTGCAATATTTGACACTTAGTCTCACGTTGTTTTAATTCCAGCGTTAAGGCGTTCTGTTTTTGCAAATTTCTCATAGTTGCATAAATGGTATGCCCTCCAGCAGCCAGTTTGGCCGCAGCCAGCATACCAAATCCACTGGAACAACCTGTAATTAAGATGACCTTTTCCAAGATGAAATTATTCCTTCAAACCAATTTAAAAATTTCTGATTGAATTTCGAGAAATATCTTTTTAAACCTATTGAATACATAATATAGATGTTTTTTTTTGATAAAACACTTGTCCAAATATCTTTACTTAGATAGTTTATACTGCTGTTTAAAATGTAAACCTAAAGAAGAAATTTATGTTGGAAACATTATGGTAAAGCGCACACCCTATAAAGGAAATAAAATAAAAGTCGAAACTTTAGTTAAAAAAATGATTGAAGATAACATGTATGATCCCAATGAAGAGGAATTATGGCTTTTAAATGATTATGATCGATTTGGTTTATATTCAAAACCAATGCTAAAAAGTTTTGAAAAATATTATGATAAGTTGTGGGATGAATTAAAAAAACTACGGCGTATGGATATTGAAGTATTCGAAGAACTTGTGGGTTCTCCAAACATTTATCTTGTTGATCTTCTCATAGAACCTTTTACCGAGTATATCCGTAAAAAGAAAGAGTCTAAATCCATGTTAATGCTACAAAAACTGAATATTGTATTTGTGGATGACCGATTGATCTTAAACTAAATAATTTTTAGTGCCAGGTTTTACAAAGAAACACCTGGATCTTAAGAATCTCCCTAATTGGCTAACTTTCTTAAAGGAAGATCTTAGTTTAAAGGCCCTTGGACTTTCCGTTGCACGCTTGCCTGCAGGTAAAGGTTATACCATTATGCATCAGCATGAAGAACAGGAAGAAGTGTATATGGTACTTAGTGGTCGGGGTATTATACATATAGATGGTGAAGATATTTCTTTAAAGGAGGGTGATTTTATCAATGTTGTACCAGAAAGTAAGAGAGCATTGAAAGCGGCAGACAACTCGGATCTGATTTTTATTTGTGCAGGTGCAGTTAGTACGGGTGAATACCCGAAGAACCCAAATTCCAGAGCGCTAATCGATGATGGTATACCAGATTATGATAATGTACCACCATGGTATGAGGGTAATGAGAAAATTGCTAAAATTAATCAACGATTGAAAAATGAACGTGAAGCTCGAAAAGAATAATCATATATTGCTTCTGAAATAGACCCAAGCCCATCAATTGATGGGCTTGGGTTGTTGGCAAGTGTAGCATTAATGCGTAGCCTTGCTAATTCAATCTTTTAGTTTATCTGCGTGAGAGAATACATCTGTTCGAATTGTGTCTTTAGTTTCTGCAGTAGTGATACTTCCTTCCTGATCTTCACTAATATTTAGAATATTATTATTCAGTTCTTCTGCGTACGATGTGCTGTATTCCTTACTCTTATACACAAAAGTTTTACCTGGACCGTGTTGTTTTCTGGCAGCGGCAAAGCTGGAATTAAATGATATTACTGTTTCTTCATTAGCCACGTTTTCGATTTCAGATTCTAGCTTCATAAATGTTTCATTTACTGGTGTACTCACGCCCTGATCTAATTTCTGTGCATTTTCAATACCCGCATCAACTACGGGTATTTCAAGTTCTAATACTTCTTTAAAACTATGTTGATAAATAATAGCTGCAAGAGCCAGAACAGAAAATGCGAGTGTAGTTATAACTGTTGTAGCACGATTTTTATCAATGTTTCCCATAAGAAATTCCTTTCATGTTATTATTATGATCATAACTGTAAACGATAATAACTATATGGAGTTCCATCAAAACCTGAAAACACACTCAATAATGACATCTCAGCGTCAAAGAATCGCCACTACTAAGTAGATGAAATTAGATATTATTTCGTGCCAATTAGACTAATCATTCATCTGTTGATTCATCTTTTTTGATGTAAACAAGAAATGAACTAGATGCTGAGCTGGATACTAAACCATATCCATTCACTACATTTGAATTCGGCATGACATATTGATTGAATTCAGGAAGTCCTTGAAAATAATTGAATGAAGCATCATCAGTTGCCTGGAATGTCATTAGATGCAATCCGTAATAATCAAAAAACAGCCACGTCATACTTACAGGGGCTGTTTCTATATTCCAAGGCCAGGGATTATACCTATAAGGACTATTTTTAAACCATCCTGTTTCTTGCTGTGATCCGCGAGGAAATTCGTTTTTCCATAAGGCATAAATATCCTTGTAAGTTGAGTCATAAATTAGGTTGATCAAGCAACTATCCCGTATTCCATTTTGATTCCAATCATCAAAATATTCATCTTCATTCCATAAACCATCATTATTTAAATCGGTGAATGGCTCTAGGTTTACAGAATCAGCATCCAAAGCCAGTGACAAAATGCGAATTGTCTCATAATCTTGCTCATTAAAATCAATTTTAAACAATGGATAACTGGCAAAGCTTTCTGTAAAACATTCGCCTTGTTTTAAGGTTAATGTATCAATATGTCCTATTATAGGTGGCCATATAGTAGGATCGTAATTGTTGATGTTTATCTCCGGTACATTATATGTAGTACCTTTACACGAGTAGATTGATTGTGGTGTGGCACTAATTTCCATTTTATCTGGTATAACAGTCATTCCCGATATTGTATCTATTCCATGAATTGCAAGTACTTGATATATTTCGCCTCCCTGAAAAATATAGTTTGAATTGGTGAAATACCTACCAGGTGAATCCAATACTGGGTCCAACACTAAATTAATCGTATCACCAATTATTTGAACTTGCGCATCATCTATCCATAATTCTTTTGAACTAATGTTTTCCTTCAAGTTTGCTGATCTACTAACGAATACAGTATCAATTAAAGGGAAGTTTGCCCGCAGATTAGCCCAAAGTACAAGTTGCTCCTCATATTCAACTTGGTCATCATTGATTGTGCATGATAGGATCAGGAATGAAATTATAAAGAGTATATTTTTCATGGCTAAAAATATATGGTGAAACCCACACTTGGGATAATAGGAAATAGACTCAATGGGTCTTCCTGTATGCGACCCTCATCTTCTTCATCAACATTGATTTCCCCTACATCTGGTTGTCCATTTCCGTTAGCATCATGTTCTTTTTCGACCCAATCACCATCATCATCCTTGCCGTTGTTGGTACTGCCTAAATTGTAAAAGTAAGTGAAGATATTTTTCTTATTATATGTATTGATGATTTGAAAAAAGATATCCATATCGCGCCCAAAGAATTTTCCATGTCTTACAAGACCAATATCCAAGCGGTCATATACAGGATAACGACCGCTATTTCGTGCACCGGGAATAGTGCTGAAAGTAGACCCAGGGTCACCGGGCAGTTTTTCTACGTAATACCCTAGAATTGGTGTGAATGCCTGACCAGATTGCCAGGTCCATTTCCAGTTTAGTTCCCATTTAGGATTAATGGTATAATTACCCAAAATATTCAAGACATGGGAACGATCCCAATTTGTATAATATTCGTATTCTATACCACTTAACTGGCTCGTCATAATTTTCCTGGAAACAGAATTGGTGTATGCTACCCATCCTGTAAGTTTTCCGAATGTTTTTTGGAGAAAAAACTCCAAACCATATGCATACCCATCCGCAGGCGTAAATGTATCACTTACCTTTTCATCTGATACTTCCGCATCGGTAGATGAACGCATATCTTCAAAGGTGAGCATATTCTGAAGACTTTTATAGTATGCTTCAACTTGTATTTTATATATATCCTGTATGTATTCTTCATAGCCAATAACAACTTGTTGTGCTTCCGCGGGATCAACTGAATTATCAACAGCAAGCCAACTATCTAGAATTGTTGGATTATAATCATCCTGTACTGTTTGGATAAATTGGTGGTAATTCCCAAATGCAATATTAATGTAGCGATCATCTGTCAGTAGATATTTTGTACCTAATCGCAGATCGATATATGGGGTACTGGAATAAACGCTGTAATAGTTATAACGCATACCAGGTTCGATAATAAAGCTAGGTGTTACTTTCCATTTCAATTTTGTATAAAACCCTGCTTCTATAGGGTTCTCACCAATATAGAAAGAGGTATCTTCTAAAAAGGTATTGAGGTATTTGAAATCGAGTTGCTTTATTTGAGCACCAGTTCTCCACTCTAATTGTGAGGATTGAAAAAATGTCAAGTTAGTGGATAAAGTTTGGTCAAATATTTTATTTTCACTATTTAATCCATCCTCGCCTCCTAAATTAAAATTTGTGAAAAATTCACTGGAAGCTGCCAGAAAATTACCAACTAGGTTTTCGTTAAATACTCTACGAAAAGAAAGGCTATAGGTATTGTTACCCCAATCCGCGGTAAGGCCCAGATTATCAAAAATTAGATCATCAATGCCGCGATAGATGCTAACCGATATACGATCTTTTTCATTTAAATCAGAAAATATATGACCTTGCAGATCATAAAAGTAATATGGCGGTATCTTTTCAGCTGTCGAAGCTGGTAATATTTTTGGCAATAAATAATCGAAGTAGGTTCTGCGTGCAGATAATAGCCAAGCACCATTATAAAACGGTCCTTCCAGAGTAGTTTGGGCAGACAATAATGATACACTTGTTTTCCCCTGAAAATAATTGCGATTTCCTTCCCGACTTAATACGTTCAGTACTGCCGATAATCGACCACCGTATTCTGCATTAAATCCGCCTTTAATTAATTCCGCTTCCTTGACCGCATCAACAAGGAAATTGGAAAAAATTCCGCCAAAATGAGTTGGGTTGTAAACTGTAATACCATCCAAAAGAATTAAATTTTGATCGGTATTCCCACCACGGATAACAAGACCTGTACTTGCTTCATTGCTGGTTAGTACGCCGGGTAGCGCTTGAATAGTACGAAAAATATCTGGTTCTGCAAGGGCAGGGGCTGCCTTTATAATGCGCGGCGATAAATTTACGCGACTCGGTTGTATATTATTTTTCCGCTGTAGTTTCTCTGCCGACACTTCTACTTCCGTTATTTCTACAGCTTCGATACCAAGCGATAAATTCAATTTAATTGATTCATTTACTGCTAGAGTTATTTCCTTTTTTAGCGTGGAATATCCAATGTATGAGACAATAAGATTATAACTGCCAGGTATTATATTTTGTAAAACATAATAACCATTTTTATCGGTTGACATACCATTCCCTGTTTCAGCTATAAAAACGTTAGCCCCAATTAGTGCTTCTCCAGTTTCCTCATCGGTAATGAATCCAGAGATCTTCCCATCTTGGGCATATAAGTTCCAACCAGCTATAATGATTAACATGATTGTTTTAATTAATTGTTTATTGCTGTTATACATTTATTATTAAATGAATTAGCATAATCTGAGTTGTTATTGAAAATTATTTGGGTGACAAATACTCTAGATTATCAATAGAAAATTTAATGGGATCAACTTCAAAATCTTTGAATGTGCTGGTTGAATCACAGGTATTTCCTTCTAAAAGCATGGTCAACTGATCTTTTGTAATTGGGAAAAAAGGGAAACGCTCAAATATACTTGCAG
>CAYYXU010000007.1:25603-34392 GCA_964475645.1 uncultured bacterium
GTCAACTGATCTTTTGTAATTGGGAAAAAAGGGAAACGCTCAAATATACTTGCAGCTAGTTTGATTGGCGTTACAGGCGCAGGAATTTTCCATTTCTTTTTTCCAGAGGCTGCGGATATAATATCAATTAATTCAATCCAATTATATGTTTTAGGGCCACCCAATTCGTATATCTTACCAATTGTTTTTTCCATGTCTAATGCTTTAACAAAGATACTGACTACATCCTTTATATGGATGGGTGACATCGTAAACTGCCCAACATTCATTGGTATAATACCTTCATAAAATAGTGGAGCAGGGAGAGGAAGATTTAACATATCATCGCGCAATTGGGAGCAGAATTCTTTTTTATCTTTTGGATCACCAAAAATTAATGAAGGACGAAAAATAGTCCAATCTAGGCCTGTATTTTTCAAGTATTGATCTGCTAGATATTTTGTTGATTGGTACATAGTTCCATCATATTTCACTCCATTTGCGCTCATTAGAATAAATCGTTTTATGCCCAAAATTTTCGCTATATCCATACAATTTTTTGCGCCTTCAAAATGTATTTTCTCAAATGTGATCCCTTTTTTTGGAAATTGTCTAATAATTCCAATATTGTATATCACTGCATCAGTATCTTTTATTGTAAGTTCAATAGTTTCGAGATCATTTAGGTCTCCTATATTTACTTCACATTTATCGGGTTGAAAAACTTTATACTCAGAACCAGGACGTACTAATAAATGTGGGTCATGATTGTTTTTTAATAACTCTTCAGTAATAGATGTTCCTACAAAACCAGTACCGCCAAATAATGCCACTTTCATGTTTTTAACCCCATAATAGATTCCTATGTATATGCTTTATACTGCTCGGTTGAAAAAAGATCCTTGATGACCTTTTCACGGTATGAAAAAATATTTTCCAGATCCTTTTTTATCCAGAATTTGTTTAAAAAACGTCCGATAAACCCGAATGGCACTGAATACATTATCCGGTCTTTTATTTCTACTCCATTTTTCATTTTTCTGAATATATGTGTATGGTGCCAGAATTTGTAAGGGCCCTTGATCTGCTGATCGATAAATAAATACGGCGGGTCGTAATCTGAAATAATTGTACGCCAATGAACTGGGAACCCCATTAAATGGATTTGATAATCTATTAAGCAACCTGGACTCATCTTTATTGGTGTAGGTGTGATTATTTTAAAACCCAGACTTTCTGGTGTTATAACTGCAAGGTTCTCAGGGTCAGAAAAAAATGCAAAAACTTCTTCAATCGATTTGTTTATTACTTGAACTGTATTTATAGTATATATTTTCATAAAAATAATCAAACGCCATAAAAACTTCTTAATCTATTTTTATTTATCCAACACTCCATTTTGATAATCAGCGAAGGCCTGCAATACCTCACTCTTAGTATTCATTACAAAGGGTCCTCCTCTGGCAACAGGTTCATTTAAGGGTTCACCGGCAACTAAAATGAATCGTGCACCATCACTGCCCCCATTTAATTTTATTTTTCCTAACTGATTTAGAACTGTCAGATATCCTTTAGGAATTATTTTATCTAAAATTATACTGCCTTCATACACATAAATAAATACATTCCAACCGTCATTAATCGATATTTCAAAATTTCGGTTATTTTCTAAATTAATATCATAATACAACATCCCAGTATGAGGTTTTCCAGGACCTATGTTCTCTAAATATTTTCCGGCAATAATTTTTATTATTCCTCCATCAAAATTAATACGAGGTATTTGTTCTGCACTTATATCATTATAGGCTGGATCAATCATTTTTAGTTTTTTTGGTAGGTTCATCCATAGTTGAAACCCCCTTACTAATCCTTTTGTCTGTTTAGGCATTTCGCTATGAATTACACCTTTACCAGCAGTCATCCATTGTACAGATCCATCAGTTAGAATACCTTCATTTCCAGCAGAATCTTTATGACGAAATTTTCCGTTTAGCATATAGGTTATGGTTTCGAAACCCCGGTGTGGATGTGGAGGAAACCCGGCTATATAATCGTTTGGATTATCACTCCCAAATTCATCAAAGAGTAAAAATGGGTCTAGCATATTCAAATCAGGACTTCCAATGATTCTCGTCAGTTTAACTCCTGCTCCATCTGATGTTGACAGGCCTTTTATAACTTTATTTATTTTTCGTAATGTCATTTAATGGGTACCATAATTTCATTTTTACGAAAGGGGGGGATTGCCCAAGGGGAATTATATTGTGCTACCAAAAAATCACCATTGATCTCATATTGATATTCTTTCAAGAATAGTGTCAATTTTTGCTGATAATTAAAAACTTTATCTTCCGTGGCCCATCCTCCAAATCGCAGTATAGCCATTTTGCCAAGCTTTTTTTCTTTGATTTTCACATATTCATAATTTGGTTTTGGAAGATTAGATAATGGATGTTCCTTGGGCATAACAAATGCAATATTGTATATCCCATCATTATTTACGGGGCTACTTGCGAGTACTGGAGCAGTCATGGCAATCTCCATATTTTCGTTATTACCGCCAAATATATAATTAGCGATTCGACGAAAACCTGTATATGTAGATTCGCGATAATTACTTTTTACATTCGTTATAGCTAGAATTACAGGATCATAGATTCGTATTTCAAATAATCCTTTTTTTTCCAGCAGTGTATAGTTAGGCGTCTCTATTTCGGAACCCATAATTAATCCAAATATCATTGGTGTAATTAGAACGAATTTCAATTTTAATTCAAAGCCATTTCGATCAATTTATTTGTATCGCCTATAAATTCTGTTGCGCATAAAATAGATGTATCGTCAAAAATCTTTTCGTTTTTATTATATAGTTGGCATTGGATTTTTCCATCAAGGGATTCATTCACCTTTGGAATCATATCGCGCACATCAGGAGCATAGAGCAATCCTGTTTTCCGACCTTTTTCTATAGTCAATTTTAATTTTAAGTCACCTCGTTCAATTTCCCAGAATAAGGTAGTCAAATCGTAATGAATATTTTTAATCATTGAATTTCTATAGGTAGTGAAACGTAGAAAATTATTTTCATAATAAAAACCAACAATGAAACCTGCAAAAGTTCTTTTTTTCCATGGAATCGTGGCCAAGGAAGCGGTAATACTTGCGTCGGTTTTTGAGAAATGATTTGCCTGTGCCCAGATCCAGTCCTTTGGGAAATTCCGTCCCCAGTCTTTTTCAATATAACCGCGACCATTAGAAAAATTATAAGTTGAATCGTTTAACATTAATTTTCCACTTAAAGAATGGTTCATGCTCAGTATACCATGAAAACATTCCATAGTGGGTATGTAAGCATACCAACCCATACAGCCCGGTTCAAATAAAGTTACCGGCCAAGGTTTCAAATTATCAGCAGTAATCTTTCCATTAATTATAAGATCCTTTGAGTCGATATCTATGATCATCCTTTTTGGTGAAAAATAGTTTGAGCCAATTTGTAAATCATAACTAGAGGTACTGCAATTGAATTCGTTAACTTCAAATTTCTCATAGAATAAGTCACCGCTAATACCATCAAAAATCATGATGAAAGCTGTTTGGTTATTTTTTTCTCCGCTGCGATAAATACCTGGAATTATTACTAGTGATTGATCATCACTTGTTACCAGTTTATGGTACCATCCTTCGAAAAATGGTCTCTTATTTTTTTCCCCATGGTAAGCACTGGGATCACGTAAAAACATTATTTTCTCATTATAAATAGCCGGGAATTTAATTACCAATAAATACCTTAATTAAAATATTATTTGGATTATTTTTCTTGAAATTATAGATCAGGATTTTAAAGCAGGAATATTTTTGTATTGATCAAGTGATTCGGGGTTTGCCAACGCATCCCTATTCAACACATCTTCCCCTTTCAGTATCTTCTTTACAGCTATTTCGACTTTTTTCCCATTGATTGTGTAGGGAATATCGTCAATTGGTAAAATTATTGATGGCACATGACGAGGCGAGCACGTTTTTTTGATAATTGATTTTAATTTTGAAATCAATTCATCTTTTAAATCTATATTTTTCGCAAGTTTGACGAAAAGAATTACGCGCTCATCATCATGCCATTCCTGACCCACAACTAAACTATCCTTTATTTCATCTCTTTTCTCTACAACTCGATAAATTTCTGCTGTTCCTATTCGTACACCGCCTGGATTTAAGGTAGCGTCACTTCGACCAAATATTTTAACACCACCATGCTCATTTATGGTTATATAATCTCCATGACACCATACATTTGAGAATACAGAGAAATAGGCGTTATAATATTTTTTCCCATCTGCATCATTCCAAAAATAGATTGGCATTGATGGGAAAGCATGGGTGCAGACAAGCTCACCTTTCTTGTTAAGTTGATTTTGACCATTAGTGTCAAATGATTCTACGGCCATGCCAAGACCACGGCACTGCAGTTCGCCACGGTAAACGGGCAGGGTAGGATTCCCCAAAGCAAAACAGGATATTAGGTCTGTGCCACCAGAAATAGATGCCAGTAACACATCATCTTTGACATCCCGATAAACATAATCAAAACCTTCCTCGACTAATGGTGATCCTGTAGATAGTATGGAACGTAACTTACTCAGATCAAATTTTTGTTTTGGTATTTCACCAGCTGCTTCACTGGCAGTAATAAATTTTGCACTGGTACCAAAAATAGAGATTTTAAGATCCTGAGCCAATTTCCACATGGCGCTGGAATCTGGATAAAGTGGTGAACCGTCATAGAGCACAACTGTTGCCCCTGTAGCCAGGGAAGAGACCAACCAGTTCCACATCATCCAGCCGCAAGTTGTAAAATAAAAAATCGTATCATCCCGACCTAGGTCCACATGCAGCTTAAGTTCCTTTAGATGTTGGATAAGTGTGCCGCCCGCACTGTGCACAATGGATTTAGGTAAGCCAGTTGTTCCAGATGAATACATAATATATAAAGGGTGATTGAAAGGCAATTGGTCAAATACCAGACTATCATAATTGTTGGGATCAACAAAATCTTCGTAATAAACAGCATGGGAAATATTGGAAATATCAAAGTCATTATTAGTGTAGGGGACCAAGATCACTTTTTCCACGCTTGGGAGGTCTTTTAGAATTCCCCGTAATTTTTCTAATGAATCGAACGGTTTACCATTATAAAAATATCCGTTTGCGGCGAAAAGAAATTTCGGTTTAATCTGAGAAAAGCGATCAAGAACTCCCTTTATTCCAAAATCAGGTGATGATGCACTCCAGATCGCTCCTATGGATGCGGTTGCCAGCATAGCAATAATCGCTTCTGGCAAGTTTGGTAAGAAACCTGCTACACGGTCGCCTTCTTGCAATCCTGCATTTCTCAGGGCACTAGCCAGAATTTCTACCTCATTATAGAGTTCTTTATATGTCAAAGATCGAACTGGTTGACCCTCCCCTTTGAATTGGATGGCTAATTTATCATCTTTGTAGCGCAAGAGGTTCTCCGCAAAATTCAACCGTGAACCAGAAAACCATTTTGCTCCAGGCATTCTATTTATATCATCCACAACTTCATCGTAAGGATCGGAATGGATAATATTGGTATATTTCCAAATGGAAGCCCAAAAATCCGATCCAAAATTGATGGACCAACGGTATAATTGTTCATAGGTATCGAAATTCAATGCATACTCATCATTTACATATTTCATAAACTGCTGCATTTCGCATGATTGAGATGAATCTGGTGACCAGAGGATATCAGACATTATATTAACAGTTTTATTATCAATACTTAACCGTAATTGAAATTTAAGGAAAAAGATAGATATAGGACGATTAATGGAATAATAAGTGTCAGTAAATTTTTATATATTTCGACCCCTTTATTATTGGATTAATAAAATTGAAAATTGCATTTTTAACTGCAGGTGGTATTGCACCATGTTTGTCAGCTTCAATTGGATCGCTAATTGAATGCTATGCTGAAACTGTACCCGATGCTCAATTAATTGGTTATTTAAATGGCTATCAAGGTTTATTAAAGGGTAGGTTCATTGAATTTCCAGCTAATGATAGTAGCAGGGCCAATATTCTTTATAAATATGGTGGTAGCCCGCTAGGCAACAGCCGAGTAAAGCTTACAAATACTGAAGATTGCGTTCAACGAGGTTTGGTGACGAAAGGGGATTTGCCATTAGAAGTGGCCGCAAAACAGTTACAGAAAGATCAAGTTACCATCCTGCACACAATTGGCGGTGATGACACAAATACCATGGCTGCTGAATTAGCAGGGTATTTATCTGAAAATAATTATGATTTAACAGTTGTAGGGTTACCTAAGACAGTTGATAATGATATTGTACCGATCGCGCAATCACTGGGTGCAGCCACAGCTGCTGAGCAAGGCGCGCTTTTTTTTGAGAATATTGCCAATGAAAATACTACCAGCACTAGGCAATTAATTATTCATGAAGTTATGGGACGCCATTGCGGTTGGCTTACTGCTGCAACAGCACGTGAATATCGTAGACGATTACAGGAACGTGAATTTTATCCTGAAATGCTTATCTCGATGGATCGTTGGGATGTTGATGCAATATATATCCCTGAATTGCCAATTGACCTAGAAGCAGAATCGAAACGGTTAAAACAAAAAATGAATGAAAAAGATGGTGTAAATATTTTTCTTAGTGAAGGTGCTGGGATTGAAACAATTGTTAATGAGATGGAAGCAAAAGATGAGGAAGTTCCTCGGGATGCTTTTGGCCATGTAAGACTGGATGAGATTAATCCTGGCTTGTGGTACGCAAAACAGTTTTCAAAAAAATTGGAAGCACAGAAAGTTCTTGTTCAAAAAAGCGGGTACTTTGCGAGATCAGCTCCTGCTAATGCAATGGATTTGGATTTAATTAAAAGGTCCGCATCTCTAGCAGCAGAATGTGGCCTTTCAGGACAAAATGGGGTGGTAGGGCTTGACGAAGAAAATAATGATAAATTAAGTCTAATTAATTTTGATAGAATTAAAGGCGGAAAGCCATTTACTACCGATCAGAGTTGGTTCCAGGATATGTTAGGCGAGATTAATTAATAACTAAGTAAGGGAAACAAATGAATAGCATTCAAGATATAGCACAGGCAATGGTAGCAAAAGGGAAAGGAATTCTAGCAGCCGATGAAAGTACGCCAACATGCACAAAGCGGTTTGAAAGTATAAATGTGGAAAGTACGGAGAAGAACCGTAATGCTTACCGTGATATGCTTTTTACGGCAGATGGTATTGAAAATCACATAAGTGGAGTGATTCTCTTTGATGAAACGATTCGTCAATCTACTGTAAATGGATCGATATCTTTTCCAGAACATTTATCAGCCTTGGGAATTATCCCAGGCATCAAAGTAGATAAAGGTGCGAAACAACTTGCTAATACTGATGACGAAAAAATTACTGAAGGACTTGATGGTCTCCGAGATCGTTTGAAAGAATATTATGGGCTTGGTGCTCGTTTTGCAAAATGGCGCGCGGTTATTACCATCGGGGAAGATATTCCTACAGCTTATTGTATATCGGCGAATGCCCATGCTTTAGCTCGTTATGCTGCACTTTGCCAGGAACAGGAAATAGTACCAATTGTTGAACCTGAAATCTTAATGGACGGTACACACACGATTGAAGAAAGTTATCAACTTACTACAGAAACACTGTATACTGTTTTTTATGAATTGGCATCACAGGGCGTAGAACTGGAAGGCATGGTATTAAAGCCAAATATGGTGTTGTCTGGTTATGATTGCTCAGAACAAGCAACCGTTGATGATGTTGCCAAGATGACTGTAGACTGTTTTTTAAATACTGTTCCCGCAGCTGTGCCGGGGATTGCCTTTTTATCAGGAGGGCAGAGTGATGAACTAGCTACAGCCCATCTTAATGCAATGAACCAGATTGATAATACACCATGGAATCTCACATTTTCATATGGTCGAGCTTTGCAAGCGCCTGCTCTTAAAGCTTGGTCTGGAAAAGCTGAAAATGTCTCAAATGCTCAAGATGCATTTATGAAAAGAGCAAAGTTCAATAGTCTAGCAACTAAAGGTGAGTTTTCTACTGATATGGAAAATTAATTGTAAATAATAATTAGGTGTATTTAGAAACTGATCTTTATACCTAAAACACCAATTGTATCCCATTCATTATTTTTCAGACTACGTTGTTGCATAAAATATATTGTAGGTTTAAATCTCGTTAAGTTTTTTATCTTACAACCAATATAAAATCGATTCCTATTGATTTCATTACTAGAAAGGTCATAAAACATTTCATCTGCAAAATATGGAATCACTTTTAAAGATGTCCACCCACTTCCAAGATCTACAGAAACCATATTGCGATTTCTGAGTGATGATCCAGAATCTTTAATACGGTATTCCATCCGAATTCGGCCTGTAGTCGAAATAAGACCGAATTTCTTTTTCATTGAAACTGTCCCGTGAGGACGATGTTCTTGAACCCATCCTGAAGATTTCTTTTCAAATACTTCGCGGAAATTTGCATTAAAAAATATTGCGGAACTGAGCCTGTATTTTAGACCGATATCACCATGAAAATAATAGTTGTTTTCACCAAAACTTTCTGAACGGAAATCATCTTCGAATGTCAGTGATAGTTTGTCCGAAAAAGGATGGGAAAGTTTTTCTGCATGCCAAAATTGACTGGCAGATAGATTACAAAAAATGGTTAATAGAATGATTATCAAATTCATTATTAATCTGAACTATTGTACAATATGTAATTATAC